>JBEKSB010000006.1:0-42028 GCA_049517455.1 Xanthobacteraceae bacterium | reverse complement strand
AGGGACCGCCGCGCAATGACCGGCCCGGCCGCGCCGGTCGCGCGTCTGGAAAACGTCACGCAGCGTTACCGCCGCACCGTGGCGCTTGATGATGTCACGATATCGTTCCCGGCCGGATGCATGGTCGGGCTGATCGGGCCCGACGGCGTCGGCAAATCCACGCTGCTCAGCATGATCGCCGGCGCGCGGCACGTGCAATCGGGCCGCGTCTTTGTCTTCGACGGCGACATGGCGGATGCCGCGCACCGCACCGCGGTCTGCACGCGTATCGCCTTTATGCCGCAGGGACTGGGTAAGAACCTTTACCCTGACCTCAGCGTTCGCGAGAACATCGAGTTCTTCGGCCGCCTGTTCGGTCAATCTCGCTCCGAACGGGGTTGGCGGATTTCCGAGCTTTTGCAGAGCACAGGGCTTGCGCAGTTCGCCAATCGACCGGCGAAGAAGCTGTCCGGCGGCATGCGGCAGAAACTCGGATTGTGCTGCTCGCTTATCCATGACCCCGACCTTTTGATCCTCGACGAACCGACGACCGGCGTAGATCCGCTGTCGCGGCGGCAGTTCTGGGAATTGATCGATCGTATTCGTCTACGCCGCCCAGGCATGAGCGTCGTCATTGCCACGGCCTATATGGAAGAGGCTGAGCGGTTCGATTCGCTCCTTGCTATGAATGATGGAAAGATCCTTGCGTCGGGCTCGCCGACTGAGCTCAAGGCTCAGATGCACGCGAAGACCGTCGAGGATGCGTTCATCACGCTCCTTCTTCCCGAACAAATCCGGGACGGGCACCAGCGGTTGGAAGTGCCGCCGCACCGCATCGTGGACGGCGACCCGGTGATCACGGCGCGTGACCTCACCTGCCGCTTCGGCGATTTTACGGCCGTCGATCGGGTGAGTTTCACCATCGAGCGTGGCGAAATTTTCGGCTTCGTCGGATCCAACGGATGCGGCAAAACCACGACGATGAAGATGCTGACCGGCCTGCTGGCGCCAAGCGCAGGCGAGGCACTGCTGTTCGGCAAGCCGCTCGATGCCAGCGACATCAATTCGCGCCGGCGCGTCGGATACATGTCGCAATCGTTCTCGCTCTATACCGAGCTTACGGTGCGGCAGAATCTCGAGCTGCATGCGCGGCTTTTTCATCTGCCGGCCAAGAAAGCAAAGGCGCGCCTCGCGGAGCTCGTCTTGCAATTCGGCCTTGAGGAGTATCTCGATCAGCAAACCTCGCAGCTGCCGCTCGGAATTCGCCAGCGGCTTTCGCTCGCCGTTGCGATCGTGCACGAGCCAGAGATGCTCATTCTCGACGAGCCGACCTCCGGCGTCGATCCCCTGGCCCGCGACCGGTTCTGGGCACTCTTGATCGATCTTTCGCGCAATAAGGGCGTGACGATTTTCGTGTCGACCCATTTCATGAACGAGGCCGAGCGTTGTGATCGCGTATCGCTCATGGATTCCGGGCGTGTGCTCGCGACCGATACGCCGGCCAATCTGGTCAGGACACGCGGCGCCGCCACGCTGGAGGATGCTTTCATCGGCTATCTCGAGGAGGCGACCGGATCGCGCTCTGCGCAGGAGATCGACGTTGCCACGTCGGTCACCTCTCATCAGCCGCAACTAACGCCGCTACCGCGGCGCGCGTTCAGCTTGCAGCGCCTTCTTGCCTACACGATCCGTGAAACGATCGAGCTTCTCCGTGATCCCATCCGCTTGGGTTTCGCCCTGTTCGGCACGACGCTGTTGATGCTGGTCTTTGGCTTCGGAATTTCGACTGACGTCAATAATCTCAACTTCGCCGTGCTCGACCATGACCAAAGCCATGAAAGCCGCGCTTATCTCGAGGAGCTACGCGGCTCCACCTATTTCGTGGAAAAGCCGCCGCTCGCCGACTACGAAGACATCGAACGGCGTTTGCAGAGCGGAGCCATCAAGGCTGCCGTCGAGATCCCGCCGGGTTTCGGCCGTAACCTCGAGGCCGGACGTCCGGTTTGGGTCGGAGCGTGGGTCGACGGCGCCATGCCGTTTCGCGCCGAAACCATCCGCGGCTATTTGCAGGCCATGCATCAGCTTTATCTCACCGATGCAGCCGTAAAAACGACGGTGCCGGCGCCAAATCCACCCGTCCGTATCGAGCTGCGATTCAAGTACAATCAGAATTTCGAAAGCGTCTACGCGATGGTGCCGACGAGTATGTCGCTGATGCTCGCGCTGATTCCGGCGATCCTCATGGCGCTCGCCATTGTCCGCGAAAAGGAGCTGGGCTCGATCACCAATCTTTACGTCACGCCGGTCACGCGGATCGAATTCCTGCTCGGCAAGCAACTGCCCTTTATCGGCCTCGCTATGGTGAATTTCGCCGTAATGTTCCTGATGGCGTTGTTTGTCTTTCAGGTGCCGCTAAAAGGAAGTTTCGCAGCGCTTGTCGTTGGCGTGGCGCTCTTCGTTACCACAACAACGTCCTATGGAATGCTGATTTCGGCATTTGCCAGTACGCAGATTGCGGCACTGTTCGGCACCGTTATTCTGACCGTGCTGCCGGCGACGCAGTTCGCGGGCATGATGGTGCCGGTCTCCTCGCTTTCCGGGATGGCAAAAATCATGGGACGGGCGTTCCCAATGAGCTACTTCGTGCCGATCAGCGTCGGCACTTTCACCAAGGGATTGAGTTTTGGCGACCTTTGGCCGGACTTGATGGCTCTGGCCATCTTTGTCCCGGTGCTGACGACGATCAGTCTTCTGCTGCTGCGCAAACAGGAGCGCTAACGCATGATCCGGAAAAGTGGAAATCGGTTTTCGGAAAAGATCATGCGGTAGGAAACCAGCCGATGCGCACGATCGCCAACATCTTTTGGCTTGGCACCAAAGAAATACGCAGCTTCATGCGCGATTTCGTGCTGGTGGCGCTTGTCATCTACACCTTTTCGCTCGCCGTCATTGCGCAAGCACAGAGCAATTCGCAGGAGCTGCACAACGCCTCGATTGCGTTCGTCGATGAGGATCATTCCGAACTGTCTCGGCGAATCATCCGCGCGTTTCTGCCGCCTTACTTCCAAATGCCGCAACCGATCGCGGAGCGCGACATCATCCCGCTGATGAATGCAGGCAGATACACCTTCGTCATCGACATACCGCCGGATTTCGAAAAGTATGTCCTCGGCGGCCGCAACCCCGCGATTCAAGTCAACGTCGACGCGACCGCGATGGTACAGGCGGGTCTGGGATCGGATTATGCCCAGCAAATCATCATGACCGAGATACAGGACTTCCTCTCGCATAAGGAAGGCGTGCCGCTGTCGCCGGTCAACATCGACGTCCGCGTCATGTTTAATCCCAATATCGATACAGCTTGGTTCACCAGCGTCATGGGCATTATCAACAGCATCACCATGCTCGGCATCATTCTCGCTGGAGCCGCGATCGTGCGTGAACGCGAGCACGGCACCATGGACCATCTCCTGGTCATGCCGTTGACGCCGTTCGAGATTGCGATGTCCAAGGTCTGGGCGAATGGCTTGGTGATTACGATCGCTGCTGCCCTTTCGCTCTATCTCGTCGTCCGAACGTTGCTTCACGTCCCCATCGCCGGTTCGATCCCGCTGTTTATGCTCGGGGTGATGATCTATCTCTTCTTCACCTGCGCGATCGGCATATTTTTGGGCACGGTCGCGCGGTCCATGCCCCAACTCGGCTTGCTCTTCATGTTGATCTTCCTGCCCATGAACATGCTCTCGGGCGCCAACACGCCACTGGAAAGTATGCCGCCGTGGCTGGCGACGATCATGCAAGCCTCGCCCTCGACGCATTTCGTGTCGTTCGCGCAGTCGATCCTCTACCGCGGCGCCGGCATCGACGTGGTCTGGCCGCAATTCCTCTTCGTGGCGATCGTCGGAGGCTTGTTCTTCCTGCTCGCCATCTTGCGCTTCCGGTCGACCTCCGCACAGGCGACGTAGTAGGGCATGATTTTGCGCCGCTCTTACGTGAAAGGGTTTTAAACTTGACCTCAAACCGAACAAGAGGGGTGCCGACGCCGGCACATCCGCATGAGCGCCGGGAGCCGCTGCCCTGGCATCGGCCGAAGCCGGCCGAGGAGGACCCGCGCGCGCCCGAATGGGTGCGGGCAATTCGCGAAAGTCCGACTTATCGTCTTGCCGAGCAGGATGTCGATTTTGTTGCTCGCGCCGATATCCGCGGCCCGCGGCTGGAGATCGAATATCTCAAAGCCGATACCATTCTTGCCGAGCAGCACATCGACCATACGATCGTGGTGTTCGGCAGTACCCGAATCCCCGAACCGGCTGCGGCGCGTCGCAACGTCGAAGCGCTACGCGGCGCGGTGCGGGCCGATCCGGACAATGGCGAGTTGCTCGTTCGCCTGGCGACGGCCGAGCGCGTCCTCGCTAAAAGCCATTACTATGACGTGGCCTGGGAATTCGGCCGGCTCGTCGGCAATGCCGGCAGCAACGAGCGACGGCCGCGTGTGGTGGTCATGACCGGCGGTGGGCCCGGATTGATGGAGGCCGCCAACCGCGGTGCATTCGATGTCGGGGCAAAGTCCGTGGGTCTGAACATCGAGTTACCTCACGAGCAATATCCGAACCCCTACGTCACGCCCGATCTGTGCTTTCGCTTTCATTATTTTGCCCTGCGCAAGCTGCACCTCCTGCTGAGGGCCAAGGCGTTGATCGCCTTTCCCGGCGGCTATGGCACGTTCGACGAATTGTTCGAGGTCCTGACCCTCATTCAGACGCGCAAGATCAAGCCGATTCCGGTCGTGTTGGTCGGCAAGCATTTTTGGCGGCGCGCGGTGAATGTCGATTATCTCGTCGAGGAGGGCGTCATCGACATCGAGGACCGCGAGCTGTTCTGGTTCGCCGAGACCGCGCAGGAAATTTGGGACGGCATCCTGCGTTGGTACGAAGTCACCGGGGAGCCGCTTGGCGGCGTGATCTGAACGCGGCTGAACAGCGGTCACGTTCATTGCGCGGTCCTGGAAAGTTTGATCGAGCTCGCTGTTGCAGCCGCGTTTGACGTAAATCAATGCCGGGAAGCGGCTGAGCGTCTAGTTGGTGATCGTCTGCAGATAACTGCGTAAAATCGGACGGAGGCTTGCCGTGCAGAGTGACCTATCGCGTCGCTCGTTTCTGCGAGGCTCCGCTTTGACCACAGCCGGAGCGACAATGGTCAACGCTACATCGGCGCTTCTTGCGCAGGCTGAGACGGCAGAGAATAGCAGTGCGGCGGCCGGCGGGCCTGAGGCTGTTGCGATTGCGTTGCAGATCAACGGCGCCGCGCAGACGTTGCGGGTCGAACCACGGGCAACGCTGGCCGAAGTGTTGCGCGGGCCGCTGGGTTTGACCGGGACCAAGATCGCCTGCAATCGCGGCGCCTGTTCCGCCTGCACGGTGTGGCTTGACGGCTCGCCGATTTGCTCCTGCATGATGCTCGCCATCGATGTTGGCGCACGTCGCGTCACGACCGTCGAGGGTCTCGCGCAGGGCGACACGCTGCATCCGGTGCAGCAAGCCTTCATCGACTATGACGCCCTACAGTGCGGCTTCTGCACACCTGGGATGGTCATGAGCTGCGCGGCTCTGCTTGAGCACAAGCCCAAGCCGAACGCCGATGACGTTCGCGCCGCGATCAGCGGCCATGTTTGCCGCTGCGGCACTTATCCGCATGTCGTCGCTGCGACGCTCGCGGCAGCCGACGCACGGAAGGCATGATTCATGGCCGAGCAAACCTTGCGCACCGAAACGTTTCCCTTTGGCATCGCCAGCGTCGGACTGGGCAAAGTGGAGCGTCAGATTCCCGTCGACGAGCCGCCGCCGCTGCCGCCCAATGGTGAACTCGCCGTGATCGGCAAGCCGGCGCCGCGCCACGATGGGCGAGCCAAAGTGACCGGTGCTGTCCGCTTCACGGCCGATATTTCTCTTCCCGGCATGCTCTATGGTCGTATCCTGCGCTCGCCGGTGCCGCATGCCCGGGTGCGCTCGATCGACATCTCCGCGGCGGCGCGTCATCCGGGCGTGCGCGCGATCCTGCCGATCGCAAATCCGACGGACGCGCAGAGCGCGGCCGTGCGCTACATCGGGGCGCCTGTCGCCGCTATCGCCGCGGTCTCGATGGCGGCGGCGGAAGAAGCGCTGCGGTTGATCCACGTCGACTACGAATCGTTGCCGTTTGTCGTGGACATGGACCGGGCGCGCGCGGAAGTCGCGCCGGTGGTCTACGAGAGCGTAGCTGCCGCGCCCGGCGGTCATCCTTCGGGCTGGCCAGCGGCTGCTAATCTTCCGCTCAACGGCAACGTACGTGGACCGGCCATCAGCCGGCGCGGCGACGTGATGCAAGGCTTCCTGGACGCCGATGTCATCGTCGAAGGCGAGTATCGCACCCAAGTGCAGACCCATTGCTGCTTAGAGCCGCATGGGATCGTCGCCGATTGGCGCGCTGACGGGTTAACCGTTCACATGTCCACTCAGTACACCACTGGCGTGCGACACGAGCTCGCGGAGGAATTCGGCTTGCCGCTCAATCGTGTCCGCGTGGTCGTTGACGCCATGGGCGGCGGCTTTGGCTCCAAGTCGTCGCTTGGTAATTATGGCCGCATCGCCGTTGACCTATCCCGCCGTGCGCAGGCGCCGGTTCGCCTTATGCTCGACCGGCAAGAAGAACAGATGGACTCCGGCAACCGGCCGGCCACTTGGCAGCGATTGCGTATCGGCGCGAAACGCGACGGCGCCCTGACGGCAATCTCGCTAAAGAGCTTCGGTACGGCCGGCGTCGGCCTCGGTGCCGGCGTCGGCTTCAATGCCGAGTTGCTTTACGCCTGTCCAAATTTCTTGGGCGCGCAACACGATGTGTTCATCAATGCCGGGCCGGGTTGCGCGATGCGCGCGCCGGGCAACACGCCCGGGGCTCTTGGGCTTGAGATTGCGATCGACGAGTTGGCCGAGCGGCTTGCCATGGATCCGCTCGCGCTCCGCGAGCGCATTGATCCGAGCCCGGTGCGGCGCGAGGAGCGGCGCATCGGCGCCGATCGGATCGGGTGGCAAAGCCGGCACGTACCCGGCGCGGATTCAGGTCCAATAAAACGCGGCCTTGGGGTGGCGCAATCCATCTGGATGGCCAACGTGCAGCTCGACTCCTCCTGCGAGGTGCGCGTGATGCGCGACGGCTCGGTCGAGGTGCTTTCGAGCGTGCAGGACATCGGGACCGGCACTGGGACCGTCATGGCACAGACCGTCGCCGAGGTGTTTGGGCTTCGGCCTGAGGATATCACGGTGCGGATCGGTGACACCGAGTTTCCGCCCGGGCCGCCGTCTTACGGCAGCCGCGCGACGGCTTCGATTACGCCGCCGGCGCGTACTGCTGCTTGGCGCGTTTTGCAATCGCTGTTGCGCGAGGTGGCGCTTGCGCTCAACGCGGCGCCCGAGGACTTGATCGCGCGCGATGGAAAAATTCTCGTCCGCGACGACCCAAGCCGCGGCATGCGCTTCGCCGAGGCCGCCGCGCGGCTGCGCACCGATCGTATCAGCGCGGTGGCTTCGCGCAGCGACGACTATCCAGGGTTTCTCAGGCGGATGGGCGACGCTGCTCTGGCGCAGCAGGCTCTGGGCGGGGTCCAATTCGCGGAGGTGGCAGTCGATACCGAGACCGGCATCGTGCGCGTGGAGCGCGTTGTCGCAGTGCAAGATTGCGGCCGGCCGATAAATCCCCGGCAGATCGAAAGCCAGGTGCACGGCGGCATTCTGATGGGGCTTTCCTACGCGCTGTACGAGGATCGCATCCTCGACCAGCATACCGGCCGGATGGTCAACCCGGATCTCGAACATTACAAGCTCGCCGGCGCGTGCGACACGCCCGCGATCGACCTTGTGATTCTGGAAAATTATCAGGGCAATAGCGCTACCGACGCTTACGGCATCGCCGAACCCGCCAACATCGCCACGGCCCCGGCGATCGCCAACGCGGTCTACAACGCCATCGGCGTACGCCTGCGCAGTTTGCCGCTGACGCCCGCGTCGATTCTCAGCGCGCTCGGCAGAATCCCGCAGAGGAGTTGAAACCGTGAATCGCTTCGCGTTCGCGAATGCACGAACGATTTCCGAGGCTGCGGTTGCGGCATCGGCGACGGTGGCCGACGCGATGACCGTCTCTCCTGAGGCCATGGGCCGGGGCGAAACGTCGGTCGTCAAGGCCGGTGGCATCGATCTTCTCGATCTCCTAAAAGAAGGTCTGCTGGTGCCCTCCAAGGTGATGAACCTGAGGGAGGTGCCTGGGTTGGACGTGATCGTCGAAGAGGAGGGCGGTGGCTTGCGGCTCGGACCGATGGCCACACTGGCATTGCTCGCCGATCATCCGCTCCTGCAACAGCGTTACGCAGCCCTTGCCGCGGCGTTACGCGGCTCGGCCAGTCCGCAAATCCGCAATGTCGCCACGTTGGGTGGTAATCTCTTGCAGCGGCCGCGCTGCTGGTATTTCCGCTCGCATGCTTATCGCTGCTTGCGCAAAGGCGGCGGCCACTGCTTCGCGATTTCGGGTGAGAATCAATACCACGCGATTTTCAACAATGCGCAGTGCGCAATCGTTCACCCTTCAACGGCGGCCACAGTCCTGGTGGCTTTGAGCGCCACGATCGAGTTGACGGATGCGGCGGGAAATACGCGCCAGTTGCCGCTTGAAGATTTTTTCATCCCGCCGGAGCGCGATCTGCAGCGCGAGAATGATCTAAGGCCGCAGGAGATCCTGACAGCCATCCGGTTGCCGAAACGGCCACCGACGCTGCGCATCGCGCACGTGCGGCAAGGCGAAAAGCATTCGTTCGATTGGCCGCTTGCCGACGTGGCGATCGCGCTTGACATTGTCCCGGATGGAATCTGCAAGCGCGCCGCGATCATCCTTGGCGCGGCGGCGCCTGTGCCGCACCGGGCCAAGACAGCGGAGGCCGCACTGACCGGCAAACGGATCGATGAAAACGCCGCTGCGCAAGCAGGTCGCGCCGCCCTCGACGGCGCCGCACCGCTATCAAAGAACGCCTACAAGCTGCCGCTGTTCGAGACGCTCGTGCGCCGCGCCATCCTCAAAGCCGTTGGCTAACCGCGTCTACGACGTTGCGGCTCAGCGCATCCGTGATGCCAGTTTGATAATCTCGCCGTCGACCACGAACGTGCCGTAGCCGCGGTGATGAATTGTTTTCGGATTCTTCTGCGCCGGATCGATCCAGGCCGTGAGCACTTCGAGAATGAAAAGGTTGTATTTGTTGACCAAGCGTCCGTCGATCACCTTGCATTCGAGATTGGCGAAGCAATCGGCGAGAAGCGGCGGCTTGACGCGCGTGGCCGGGATTTTTGTCAGGCCGAACCTCGCGAACTTGTCGATGTCGCGACCAGATGAATTCCCGACCTTTACCACCTTCGTCGCCAGCTTGAGCGCCGGAATGCCGATCACGCATTCGCGCGTGGCGCGCAGCGCGGCGAAGCTATAATCGTTGCCACTGACGACGCAGGCGAGCTGCGGCGGCTCGAACTCGATTATCATGTGCCAGGACATGGCCATGACGTTGGCGCGCCCCTTGCGCGCCGTCGTCAACAGCACCACCGGCCCCGGTTCCAGCAATTGGTAGACCTTGGATAACGGCAGCTCTTTCATTGTGATTTGCCGGTGGTCAGTCGCAGCGGACTCGCTTGGACGGCGCTCGGTTACCCACCGATCCAACGGATTTCCGGCTCCTTCCGCGGGATCGGCGGCGGCGCCGATTTCGGATGTCCGACGATAATCGGCGCAGCGGGCGTGTACGCCGCCGGAAGCTTCAGGAGCGCCTTGCCCTCGGGCGTCCCAAGCCAGCCTTGCGCAAACCCGATCCAGCAGGTGCCGAGCCCGGCGCCCCGCGCCGCGAGCATCAAATTCTCCGCGGCGAGCGCGCAATCTTCGACGGCCCACGGGATATCCGCAACGGTGGAGATCACGACGAGCACGGGCGCGTGATAGAAGATGTCGAAATTCGGATCGTTCAATATCTCGCTGAAATGATGCGACATGAGCCCGAGCGGGGTCGTCCGCACCATATGCGCCTTCGCTTCCCGCGAAATGGTGGCGAGCACTGCTTTGTCGCGGACGACGCAGAACGTGCAGGGCTGCGCATTGACCGCACTGGGCGCCTGAATGGCAGCGTCGATGAGATCGCGAATGGTCTTTTCGCCGACCGGCTCGACCGTAAATTCCCGTACCGCACGGCGCGTATAGATCGCTTCCTTGAGGTCCATGTTCTGCCCCTCATGCCTTTCAGTCGCACTCACACGCCGCAAACGACAGCGGCCGGCGAACGAGAATGAAGCGCATTCTTGCCGCGACCGGCTTGATCCACGTCAAGCCGATATCAGTGCCTTTAGGCCGTAGCCGACGGCGAAGGCGACGCCCGCTGCGCTCATACCGATGAGGAGGGTCTCGAGGCCGGACCTCCACCATGTCACCGGCGACCATCGGCTCTTGATGGCGCCGACGCCGAAGAAGGTCGCACCGGCCGCGACAATGCACGAGATGAGTTCGCCCGCCGAAAGATACACAACGAGCGGCACGAGGCCGCACATAATGAATGCGGTAAAAGTGCTGAGCGCGGCGAAGGCGGGCGATCTCGGAGTTGGGGAAAGACCGTATTCCTCGACGGCCATGGTCTTCGCCCAGAGGGCCCGATCGGATGTGATCACGGTGACAATCCGCTCAAGGTCGTCGTCGGAGAAACCCTTGGCGGCGAAAATCTGCCTGATTTCCTCGCGTTCGCCGTCCGGCACCAGCGCGATGTGTTTTTGCTCGATGTCAAGGACGCGATTGTAATCATCACGCTCGGCCTTGGTGCCGATGTAGTTCGATGCCCCCATGGCAAGGCCGTCGGCAAAAAGATTGGCGAATCCGAGCAGCAGCACCACCGTTGCCGAAAGGTCCGCTCCGGCGACACCCGCCACGATCGCGAATGTCGTCACCGCGCCGTCGATTCCGCCATAGATCCAGTCCCGGAGGTAGTTGCTCCGCGGTCCGCGCGCCAAGCGCGCTTTGATCGCCTGTTGTGTATGGCTGTGCTCCAGCGGGTATTGCATTCGCTGTCTCTGATGATGGGCCGACTGGCTTGCGCAAAAGCACATTTTACATTCCTTGAAAATCTGGCCAGCAGTCTTGACCTGAATCAAACGCATTTCACGCTTTTTTGCAGGTCGTTCAAACGGATGAACCGAGAGTTGGCAAAATAAATAAAAATCGCCCTTAAAATGCCGGCCTCCCCTAACCTGGCTGCACCGGTTGCGCCCACGGCCTCTGCTCGCTGTCTGCGGTCTTGAAGGCCGCGATCCGGTCGCGGTGGCTTTCCGTCATATCGACGTCGTCCCAGCCGTTGAGCAATTGATTGCGGCTCACCGGATCGATAGTGAACGCAAAGCTGTGATTGCCGCGCGCGATTGTCTGTTGCTCGAGATCGACGGTGACCGGCAGTTCCGGATCGGCAGCAATCGCGGCGCCGAGCTCGATCACATCCGCTTCGGAAAGAACGGCGGTAAGGAATCCGTTCTTGACGGAGTTCTGTGCGAAGATGTCGCCGAACGACGCGGCGATCACGCAGCGGATGCCGGCCTCGTAAAGCGCGTACACGGCCGCCTCGCGCGAGGAGCCGCCGCCGAAATTGCGGCCGGCGACAAGAATCTTGGCATCGCGCCAAACCGGCTGATTGAGCGGAAAGTCGGGCTTTTCGTTGCCGTTGGCGCCGCGGCGCAAGTCGTTGAACAGGACGCGCCCGAGTTCGGGCGAACGCGGCAACTTGAGATATCGCGCCGGCAAAATCTGGTCGGTATCGACATTGGCCAAAAGCAGCGGGCAAGCCTTGGCGGTGAGGCGAACGAATTTGTCCATGATCGTGCGCCTATGTTTCTCGGCCGGCGAGCAGCGGCCGCACGTCGGCGAGGTGGCCGCTGACCGCGGCGGCGGCGACCATGGCCGGCGACATCAGGTGCGTGCGCGCGCCCGGACCTTGTCGGCCGCGGAAATTGCGGTTGGTGGTCGAGGCGCAGCGCTCGCCGGCAGGTACGATGTCGCCGTTGATTCCCACGCACATGGAGCAACCCGAGTCTACCCATTCGAGCCCGGCATCGCGGAAGATGCGGTCGAGCCCTTCCTCTTCCGCCTGCCGTTTCACCGCCGAAGAGCCCGGCGAAACGAGGCCCGGCACCTTGCTCACACGGCCGGTGAGAACCTCGGCCGCCGCGCGCAAATCCTCGATGCGGGCGTTGGTGCACGAGCCGATGAAGATGCGGTCGATCGCAATGTCGGTCAGCTTCTTGCCCGGCGCGATGCCCATATAGTCGAGCGCGTCGCGCAAATACTTGGCGCGCGCCGGATCGGGCTCGCGCGCGGGATCGGGTACGCTGCCGTCGATCGGCAAGGCATCGTCCGGCGTTGTGCCCCAGGTGACGATCGGCGCGATGATGCCGGCGTCAAGCGACACTTCACGATCGAACGCCGCGCCAGGATCGGAAACAAGATTTGACCACGCCTCGACCGCCCGGTCGAATGCCGGCCCTTTTGGCACAAAGGGACGATCTTTCAGATACTGGAACGTGACCGCGTCCGGCGCCACCATGCCGCAACGCCCGCCGGCCTCGATGGACATGTTGCACAGCGTCATGCGCCCTTCCATCGACAGCGCCATAATCGCGCTGCCGGCGAATTCAACGGCGTGACCCTGCGCCCCATCGGCGCCGATGCGTGCGATGACGGAAAGGGCAATGTCTTTGGCGCCGATGCTGGCAGCCGCCTTGCCGTTCACAGTGACGCGCATGCGCTTGGGCTTTTTTTGCCAAAGCGTCTGAGTCATCAGGACATGCGCCACCTCGGAAGCGCCGATGCCGAAGGCGTAGGCGCCAAAGGCGCCATGGGTCGAGGTGTGGCTGTCGCCGCACACGATCAACAAGCCGGGCAATGTCAGCCCCTGTTCCGGACCGACAACATGCACGATGCCCTGGCGCGGATCGCCAAGGCCGAACAGACTAATGTGATTTTCCGAGGTGTCCGTCTCTAGCGCGCGCACCATCGCCGCGATCGTGGGATCGGCGATCGCGTGATCGCGGCCACGGGTCGGCACGTAGTGATCGGCGATACCGAAGGTGAGACCGGGCTCCGCCACCGAGCGTCCCCGCGCCCGCATTTGTGTGAAGGCGTGGAACGAGCCTTCATGCACGTAGTGGCGGTCAACCCAAAGAAGTGCGGCGCCGTCCTCGCGCCGCGTGATTTCGTGCGCCGACCAGAGTTTGTCGATGAGGGTCTGGGCTTCGCTCATGCGCGGACATTTTACCTCATGACCATGGCCTTGTGGGGATTATGCCCAATATTGTACGCTAAAGAATACCAAGTAAAGCGGCCGCTGCCGTGCGGCCATTTCGGCGAGGAGAGTAGCTTGCGCGACTGGCTCGGCGAAGCAAAGGCAAAGCAGGTCTATCTCATTCTGCGTGACCGGATCCTCAGCGGCGCCTTTGGCTTCGGCGCTAAGCTGCCGACCGAGAATGAGCTTGCTGAATATTACAGCGTGTCACGGGTCACGGTGCGCCGGGCGCTCGGCGAGCTGGCGCGGGAGCGGTTCATCGAGCGGCGCCGCAGCGCCGGCACACGCGTGGTTTATCGGCCGGCGCCGGCGCCAATGACCGCGGATATTTCCGGCGTGCTGGCCAATCTCGCCGACATGGGTCGCCGTTCGGCGGTCAGGCTTCTTTCCTTCGATTATGTGCCGGCCGTCGGCGCGGCTACGGTGGCGCAGGCGCTGAGCGTCGGGCCGGATCAACTGCTGCAACGTTCGGTTCGCGTGCGCGCCGTCGATCGCGTGCCGTTTTCTTATCTAACGACCCACGTTCCCGAAAGCATCGCAGTGACATTTACCAAGCAGGAATTGGCTTCACGGCCGCTCCTCGAACTGCTTGAACGCGCGGGGGTGAAGGTCGAGAACGCACGCCAGCGCATTAGCGCCGGGCTGGCGACGCCCGATGTCGCCCACGCGCTCGAAGTGCGCCCCGGATCGCCGCTGATCGAACTCGTTCGCGTCGTCTGCGATCAATCCGGCCGAGCCGTCGAGCACCTACATGCGCTCTACCGGCCCGACCGCTACGCGTTCGAAATGGATTTGGTGCGCTCAGGCGCGACCGGCGCGAACACCTGGTCGCCGGTCGTGCGAAGGAATATCGAGCACAAAACTGTCGTGCGCAAAAGTGCCCGCGCAAGAACCATGACGTCCGGCGCGGGAGTTTGAACATCCGGGGGAGGGCGGCACACCTGATGCCGCGACACTAAACGAAAGAGAGGATAGTTATGTCGGAGCAAAAAATCCCGTTCAGTCGCCGCCGATTTCTCGCTACCACCGCCCTTGGCGCCGCGGCTGCCGCATCCGGCAGCCTTGCCTTGCCGTCGGTTCTTCGCGCGCAAGGCGCCGGGGTGAAGCTCGGTCTGCTTCATCCGGTCACCGGCGCGCTCTCTTACTCGGGCCAGCAGGGCCGCATCGGCGCCACCATGGCGGTCGATGAGATCAATGCTGCCGGCGGCATCAAGGCGCTCGGCGGCGCCAAGATCGATCCGGTCCTCGGCGATGCGCAGTCGAGGCCCGACGGCGGCACCGCCGAAGTGGAGAAGATGAATTCGGCGGAAGTGTCCTGCATCGTCGGCGGCTATGCATCCTCGATCTGTCTTGCCGTCAGTCAGGCCGCTGCACGATACGATCTTCCCTACGTGGTCGACGTCGGCGTCGCCGATTCCATCGTCACGCGCGGGCTGAAGAACACATTCCGTTTCAGTCCCGGCTTCGGCGTCATCGCCAAGACCGCGCTCGACAATCTGGTGACGATCAACGATCAGGCCGGCAAGCCGGCGAAGACGGTGATTATCGTCCACGAGGATTCGCTGTTCGGCTCCGGCCTCGCCAAGCTCCTGAACGCGCAACTGCCGCCGAAGGGCTTTGAGATCCTGGAGACGATTCCGCACCCGACGCCAACACGCGACTTCGCTAATGTCGTGCTCAAGATCAAGGCGCAGAATCCCGACCTCGTCATCCCGGCCAACTACTACAACGAATATGTCCTGCTCGCCCGCACCATGCAGGAGCAGCACGTGCGGCCGAAGGGCATCTATTCGGTGCTCGGCGGTGCGGCGTCGTCCTACAAATTCGTCAAGGATTTTCCGGACGCGGCTAAGTACATCATGGATTGTAATCACTGGTTCAACCCGAAGAGCGCCAAAGCGCAGGAGCTGAAGAAGAAAGTCGAAGACAAGGGCCAGTTCTTCACTTACGAACTGTACTTGAACTACAGCGCCGTCCTTCTTGTCGCCGACGCGCTCGAGCATGCGGCGGCCACCGATCGCGCGAAGCTCACGACCGCGCTGGAAAACTCGACGTTTGCCAGCCCGATCATGCCTTATGGGCCGACCAAGTTCGTCAACGGCCAGAACCAGGGCGCGGCGCCGGTCAGCACGCAGGTGCTCGACAACGACATCAAAGCAATTCTGCCGCCCGAGTTCGCCAATGCGAAGGCGGTTTTCCCGATGCCGGCGTAAGCATCATGGCGTCGCCGCGTCATTGCAAGCCAACGGGTCCGGCCCGAAGTGGCCGGCCCGATGACGGGCTCCGTGAAGCAATCCAGTTTTGTGAAGCGAATCTGGATTGCTTCGTCGTTTCGCTCCTCGCAATGACGCTTTTGCGGCCAGTCGGCGCCAGTTGGTAACGTGCTCTCGCCCCTCATCCCGATCTCCGCGGTCCTCAATGGACTCATGACCGGCGCGGTCTATGCGTTGGTCGCGCTGGGGCTGACGCTGATCTACGGCGTGCTGCACATCATCAATTTTGCACATGGCGCGCTGTTGAGCGCCGCGCTGTTCGCGGCGTTCTTCGCCTTTCAAAAACTCGGGCTCGATCCCTATCTCGCCGCATTCCTGCTCGCGCCGGCGTTCTTCGGGCTCGGCTACGCGCTCCAGCGCTTCGTCATCGGCCCGGCTTCGCATGGCGATGATCGCAACATGCTTTTGGTGACGCTTGGACTAGCCGTGCTCATCGAGAACGCGCTCCTCTACGCGTTTCGCGCCGACACGCGCACCGTCGATCTTGCTTACGGCTTCAAGAGCATCGATTTCGGTTTCACCTTCCTCGCCGTCCCGCGGGTCATCTCCTTCGCGGCTGTTTTCTTCGTCGCGCTGGCGCTGTGGCTGATCATGGTCTTGACCGACACCGGCAAGGCAATCCGGGCCGTCGCCAAGGAAAAGCTTGGTGCGGAACTCGCCGGCATCGACGTTGCGCACATCTACGCGATGACCTTCGGGTTGGGCACCGCTTGTGTCGCCATCGCCGCCTGCCTGCTCATTCCGACCTATTACGCCAACCCGAGAGCGGGAAACGCCTTCGTGCTTGTCGCATTTACCGTCGTGGTGCTTGGCGGCATGGGTTCGGTGCCGGGCGCCCTGATCGGTGGTCTTGTCATCGGCGTGGTTGAAAGCCTCGCCGGCTTCTATTTCGGCGAGTCGCTCGGCCAGGTCGGGATTTTCCTGATCTTCATCGTGGTGCTGCTGGTCCGCCCGCGCGGCCTGTTCGGAGCCAGTGCATGAAGGGCTTTCTGCCCATTGTCATCGCGCTCGCGGTGCTTGCTGCCGTGCCGGCGGTCGTTCACTCGAATGTCGTCCTCAATTTCCTGGTGGTGACGCTGATGATTGCGCTCGCCGGGCAGGGGTGGAACATCCTCGGCGGTTATGGCGGGCAATATTCCTTCGGGCACGCGGCTTTCTTCGGCACCGGTGCCTATGTGACCGCGATCTTGCAGGTCCACTACGGCGTCAATGCGTGGATCGGCTTTGCGGCCGGCATTTTAGCCGGCGCGATAGTCGGCGGGATCATTGGCGGCCTGGCGTTCCGCGCCGGGCTGCGCAGCTCTTATTTTGCACTCGTGACGCTCGCTTTCGCCGAGGTGCTGCGGATCGTCGCCAGCGTCGCGCCGATCACCGGGGCGGGCGTCGGCTTATTGGTCAAGCTCGACCTGCGGGCACAATCGTTTCAGTTCCAGAGCCGGGCGACCTTCTACTACGTCATTCTCGCGCTCGTGGCTGTTGCGCTGGTGATTGCGCAACTTCTCGAGCGCTCGCGGTTTGGGGCCTGGCTGATCGCAGTGCGCGAGAACGAGGACGCCGCCATGGCGCTTGGCGTAAACGCGTTCGCTGTCAAGCTGGCCGCCATGGTGCTCTCGGCCGGCATCACCGCGGCCGCCGGCTGCTTCTACGTGCAGTATTTCCTCTTCATCGATTCCGGGATCGCCTATGGCACGTGGATCTCGATCGAGGCGCTGCTGACCCCGATCATCGGCGGTGCCGGCACCGTATTCGGTGCGCTGGTCGGCGCGCTGGTGGTGAAATCGCTCGGTGAGGGCGCCAAGCTTGTGACCGGCGACGTGCCCGGCCTCGACCTCATGATTTACGGCGCGGTGCTCATCGCCGTGATCCGCTTCGCGCCGCGCGGCCTCGTTGGCGCATTCACCGATGCGCGCGAGCGCTTGGCGCGCCGCTTCCTGGCGGCGCGAGCGCCGGCGCGGGAGGCCGTCCGTGGCTGAGCCGCTGCTTTCCGTCGAGCGCGTCTCGCGCCGCTTCGGCGGGTTGCTGGCGGTCAACGCCGCGTCGCTGTCGGTGCCGGCCGCCCAGATCACCGCATTGATTGGCCCCAACGGCGCCGGCAAAACCACGCTCTTTGCCGTCATTTCCGGTTTCCTCAAGCCGAGCGCCGGCCGTGTTCGTTATGGCGGCGAGGATGTCACCGGCGAGCCTCCGCACCGGCTTGCCCGGCGCGGCATCGCGCGAACTTTCCAGATTGTGCAGCCGTTCGCCGGATTGTCGGTGCGCGAGAACATTTTGGTCGGCGCGCATTTGCGCCATCGCGCCCGCGCCGCCGCGCTCGACGTTGCCGAAGAAGTAGGACGCGAGGTCGGTCTCGGCGACATGCTTGACCGTCCGGCGCATACCCTGACCGTCGCGGGACGTAAGCGCCTCGAACTCGCGCGGGCGCTCGCGACCGGGCCAAAGCTTCTACTGCTCGACGAAGTACTCGCTGGACTGAACCCCTCCGAAATCCGCGACATCGTGCCGGTTGTTCGTGCGCTCGGAGCACGCGGCATCGCCGTTATGATGATCGAGCATGTCATGCAGGCGGTGATGAGCCTTGCCGAGCACGTGTTCGTGCTGGCGGAAGGCCGCATCATCGCCGAAGGAAGTCCGGCCCAGGTGGCGGCGGACCCTGTTGTCGTCGAGGCCTATCTCGGCCACGGCGCGGCGGTCAAAGTCAGGAGCGCGCATGTTCAGTGAGCCGCTCCTCGATATTCGCGACCTTTGCGCCGGCTACGGAGACACCGACGTGCTGCGCGGCATCGATCTTAAGGTCGAAGCCGGAGAGATCGTCGCCGTGCTCGGCTCGAATGGCGTCGGCAAATCCACGCTCAACCGTGCGATCTCCGGCATCGTGCGCGCGCGGAGCGGCGCGATCCGCTTCGATGGCGCGGCCATCGAACGTGAGAAACCGGCGGTGATCGTGAGACGCGGGTTGATCCACGTGCCGGAAGGCCGCCGCATATTTCCGAACCTGTCGGTGCGCGAGAACCTTGACCTCGGCAGCTACCGGCGCGCGGCCGAACGCCGCGGCGCCAACCGCGACCGCGTGTTCGCGATCTTCCCGCGCCTGTTTGAACGCCGGGCGCAGCGCGCCGGGACGCTATCGGGCGGCGAGCAACAGATGCTCGCCATCGGCCGCGGTCTGATGGCCGAACCGAGACTGCTCATTCTCGACGAGCCTTCGCTTGGGCTTTCCCCGCTTCTGGTCGAGGAATTATTCGCGCTGATCGCGCGCATCCACGCGGACGGCGTCGCGGTTCTCCTGGTCGAGCAGAACGTGGTTCAGAGCCTCGAGATCGCGAGCCGCGCCTATATCCTCGCCGAAGGACAATGCGTCATGTCGGGCCTCTCCGCTGACATCGGCGCCGATCCACAGCTTAAACGCGCTTACTTGGGACTTTGAGCATGACCGAGAACACATTGTCCGCCCGCCTCGCGCGCCCGCCCATCTTGATCGCTCCCGGCGTCTACGACGCGCTCACCGCGCTCATCGCCGAGCGCGCCGGCTTCGAAGCACTCTATGTCTCCGGCGCCGGCATCGCCTATTCGCGGCTCGGGCGCCCTGACATCGGCCTCGTCACCATGAGCGAGGTCGTGCAGACTGTGACGTTGATCCGCGATCGCGTCGGCGCACATCTGATCGTTGACGCCGATACCGGCTATGGCAACGCGCTCAATGTGCAGCGCACCGTGCGCCTGTTAGAGCGTGCCGGCGCGAATGCCATCCAGATCGAGGACCAGGATTTTCCCAAGCGCTGCGGTCATCTCGACGACAAAACGCTGATCTCGGCGCAGGAGATGGCGGGCAAGATCAAGGCCGCCGTTGACGCGCGGACGTCCCGCGACACGCTTATCATCGCGCGCACTGACGCGGTCGCCGGCGAGGGCTTCGATCGCGCCGTAGCGCGCGCCGCGCTCTATCGCGAAGCAGGCGCCGACATGCTGTTCGTCGAGGCGCCGCGGCAGCGCGACGATCTCGGCCGTATCGGTGCGCGGCTCGGCAAGTCCGTCCCGCTGATGGTCAACATGGTGGAGGGCGGCAAGACGCCGATGCTGCCGGCGAACGAGCTGGAGGCGCTCGGCTTCGCGCTCGTGATCTTTCCGGGCGCCATCGTGCGCACGCTCGCCAAGGCGGCGGAGGATTTTTACACTTCGCTGAAGACCCACAGCAGCACCGATCCGTTTCGCGCGCGCATGTTCGACTTCGATGCGCTCAACCGCCTGATCGGCACGCGCAAAATGCTGGAGCTAGGCAAGCGCTATAGCGCAACCGAGCCGCCGCCCGGCCGCACCTCGGGGCAGCGATGACGCGCGCGCTCGATCCGGTGACTTTGGCCGTGCTCAACGGCCGCCTGGTGCAGATCGCAGACGAAATGGACGCGACGCTGTTCCGCTCGGCCTTCAATCCGATCATCGCCGAAGCCCATGACGCCTGCCACGGCCTTTACCATGCCGAAACCGGCGCGACCTTGGTGCAAGGCACCTCGGGCCTCCCGATCTTCGTCGGCGCCATGGCGTTTGCGGTCAAGGCGGTGATCGACAAGGTGGCGCAGCAAGGCGGCCTTGAGGAAGGCGACACTTATCTGTTCAACGATCCCTATGACGGGGGCACGCATCTCAATGATTTCCGCCTGGTGCGTCCAGTCATGCGCGGCGGCAAGGTTTTCGCCTGGCTTGCCTCGGTCGGGCATTGGCTTGACGTGGGCGGCAATGTGCCCGGCAACTTCAACGCCAAGGCGACCGAAAGTTTCCAGGAAGGTTTTCGCGTGCCGCCGGTCAAGCTCGTGAGCCGCGGCGTGCTGCAGCAGGATATCGTCGATATCCTCGCCGCCAATTCGCGCGTGCCGCTGTCGAATTGGGGCGACCTCAACGGCCAGCTCAACGCGCTCGGCCTCGGTGAACAGCGGGTCCATGCGCTGCTCGACGAATACGGCGACGAGACGGTCGCCGCAGCCACGGCGGCGCTCACCGCGCGGGCCGAGGCGCTGATGCGCGCCAACATCGCCTCGCTGCCGGACGGCACCTATTCGTATGACGACTTCCTCGACAATGACGGCGTGACAGACGAGCCATTGCGCATCGCGCTCGACCTGACGATCTCCGGCGAAACGATGCGGCTCGACTTCTCCCGTTCCGCGCCGCCGTGTCAGGGTCCGCTGAACATCGCGCGTTCGACCGCCGTCGCCTGCTGCTACGTCGCGCTCAAGCACATTTTCACCGACGTTCCGGCGAACGCCGGTTGCCTCAAGCCGATCGAGTTCGTCATTCCCGCGACGACGCTGCTCGGCGTATCGGCGCCGAAACCGGTCGGCGGCTACACCGAAACCATCCTGCGCGTCATCGACACCGTGTTCGGAGCGTTTGCCCAGGCCGCGCCGGAGCGCGCCAACGGCGGCCCATACGCGACCATCAACGCATTGTCGCTCGCGGGTTGGCGCGGCAACGGCATGCGCTGGGTCATGTTCTGTTTTTTCGGCGGCGGCCTTGGCGGCAATCCGGAAGGCGACGGTCTCAACCACGGCAACAATCCGATATCGACCGCGACCATCCCACCGGCGGAAATTCTCGAAGCGCTCTACCCGATCATGTTCACCCAGTGGGCGTTACGCCCCGATTCCGCCGGGCCCGGTTTTAACCGCGGCGGCCTCGGCGCTATTTATGAAATCGAGGCGCTGGCCGACGGCGACACCGAAGTATTTTTGCTCGGCGAGCGCGGCAAGTTTCCGCCCTTCGGCGTTAATGGCGGCAAGCCGGCCGCGCTGAACCGCTTCATCTATCAGACCGACGCGGGCGAGCGTTCGCCGCCGCTCGTCTCCAAGATCACCGACGTACGCATCCGGCGTGGCCAGCGCGTGCGGCTGGAGACGCCAGGCGGTGGCGGTTTTGGCGATCCACTCACGCGCGATCCTGCGCGTGTCGCGCGTGACGTGGCGCTCGGTTATGTCTCGCGGGTAGCCGCATCCCGCGATTACGGCGTAGCGCTTCACGAGGACGGTAGAGTTGATGCCGCAACGACCACGCTGCTGCGTGAGACTGGCGCATGAGCGTGCAAAGATCCGAGAAGTCCATCGTCGGTGTCGATGTCGGCGGGACGTTCACTGATCTATTTTGTTTCGACGAGGCGGCGCGGACTTTTCGCGTCGCAAAGGTGCCGTCACAGCGTGGCGATGAAGCCGCGGGCTTTCTGCAAGGCCTGCTTGCGTTGGGCGAGATCGAAAGCTTCCGTTCGATCGTGCATGGCACTACTGTCGGCACCAATACGCTTCTCGAGCGGCGCGGTCCGCGCATCGGCGTCATCACGACGCGCGGCTTTCGCGACGTGCTCGAAATGCGCCGCCGCGACCGCCGGCAGACCTGGGGTTTGTGGGGCGAATTCATCCCCATCGCCGATCGCGATCTGCGCCTCGAAGTTGACGAACGCACGCTCGCCGACGGCACCATTGCGACGCCTGTCGATGAGGCTGCCGTCGTCGCGGCGGTAGGTGCGTTGCGCGCGCGCGGTGCGCAGGCGCTCGCCATCATCTTCATCAACGCCTACGCCAACGCCGAGAACGAGCGCCGGGCGCTCGCCGCCGCGGCAAAGGCCTGGCCGAACGAGCACCTTTCCGCCTCCCATCAGGTGCTGCCGGAGATACGCGAGTTCGAGCGCGCGTCGACGACGGCGCTCAATGCCTATTTGCAGCCCGGGGTAGGCGCTTATATCGGCAAGCTCGAAGGCGCGTTAGCGCAGCAAAAATTCGCCGGCACGTTTCACATCGTGCAGTCGAATGGCGGCGTGATGTCGACGGCGACGGCGCGCCGCCTGCCGGTGCGCACAGCGCTGTCAGGTCCGGCCGCGGGCGTCATCGCCGCTGCTGCGATCGCACGGGCGACCGGCTACGACAATATCATAACCTGTGATCTCGGCGGCACGTCGTTCGACGTGTCAGTGGTCGCCGGCGCCAAGGCTTCGCTGGCGGCGCAAACGGTGCTCGACTTTGGCCTGGTAATCCGCACGCCGATGATCGAGATCACGACCATCGGCGCCGGAGGCGGCTCGATCGCGGCGGTCGATCGCGGCGGTCTTCTCCAGGTCGGACCGGAAAGCGCGGGCTCGGTGCCTGGGCCCGCCTGTTACGGCCAGGGCAACGAGCGCCCGACGCTGACCGATGCGCACGTCGTCCTCGGCCGCATCAACGCGGCGCGGCCGATCGGCGGCAAGCTTGCGCGACTCGACGTCGATGCCGCCAAGCGCGCGATCCTCACGCATGTCGGCGGACCGCTCGGCCTCGATGTGATGGCGGCCGCCGAGGCGATCGTGCGCGTCGCCGATGCGCGGATGGCGGGCGCCATCCGGCTGGTGTCGATCGAGCGCGGTTACGATCCGGCGAAGTTCGCGGCGATGCCGTTCGGCGGCGGCGGCGCGCTGCATGCCAGCGCGCTCATCAAGGAGATCGGCCTGAAATGCGCGATCGTCCCGCGCTTTCCCGGCGTCACCTCCGCGCTTGGCTGCGTCATTGCCGATCTGCGGCACGACCAGGTGCAGACCGTCAATCTTGCACTCGATGGCCTTGACGTCGCGGCGCTCGACGCGCGCATGGTGGCGGCGGGCGAGGAGGCGAGGGCGGTGGTTGCGGCGGCGGAGATCGCCGTCGAGCGCATCGACGTCATTTACGAACTCGACATGCACTATCTCGGCCAAACCCACACGGTCGCCGTGCCGCTGCCGGTGACGCTCGCAAAAGGCTTTACGGGTGTCACCGAAGCGGTGGTTCGAACGGCATTCGACAAGGCCTATGCGGCCGCGTTCGGACGCTTGCTTCCCGGTATTCCGGTGCGAATCGTGTCGCTGCGCACCGCCGCCGTCGGCCGCCGCCCGGCGTTCGATCTCACGGCGTTCGCGCCGCCCGCCGATGCCTCGATGGAAAAGGCCGAGCGCGGCGAACGCCCGGTGTGGTTCGCGGGCGGCTGGCATGCGACGCGAGTCTGGTCGCGGCTCGATCTTCCCGCCGAGGCGGTGATCGAGTCGCCGGCCATTCTCGAGCAACCCGACGCGACCATTTTCATCGAGCCCGGCCTGCGCGGCCGCGTCGACCGTTTGGGCAACGTCATTGTCGAGCGCGCGGTATGAGCGTTTCTACGACCGCCCTCCTCCTTCTCGATTTGCAGAACGATTTTCTGCATCCGCAGGGCGCCTATGCGCGAGCGGGACAAACCAGCCCCGCTCTTGCGGCGCTGCCGGCGCGATTAAAGCCCTTGGCCGATGCGATCCGGAGCCGCGGCGGCCTCGTTGTCGCGACGTTGTTCACGCTTGTTCCGGGCCGTGGCGGCGAACCCATCATTTCGCCGCATCTGAAAACCTTGCGCCCGTTTCTCGGCAAAGGCGACTTCGCGCCGGGGTCATGGGGCCAGCAGCTCGTTGATACGCTCGCGCCGGCAGATATCGTGGTCGAGAAGATCGCTTATTCGGCTTTCTATATGAGCCGGCTCGAATGGGTGCTGCGCAAAAGCGGCATCGAGCGACTCTATGCGGCGGGGATCGTGACCAATGGCGGGGTCGCCTCCACGGTGCGCGACGCCCACGTGCGCGAATTCGCCTGCACGGTCCTCGACGACGGCTGCGCCGCCTTCTCCGTCGAGATGCATCGCGCCGCGATCGAGGGATTGCGGCCGGTGGCCCGCATCGTCAGCGTTGCGCACGCCATCCATGAGCTCGAGTCCCAAGCGGCGATCCAAGCTGCGACGAAGGGGGTCGGCGGTCGCCCACACCGGGGCGATAGCCCAATCTAAGTTTTTTCGAAGTGGGCTTGAAGCTGCCATTGCCGCCGTGGCTTTTTGCTGCTTAACGAAACAACGGACTACAATCGATCGGCAGCCGTCGAGGCTTGCGAGAACTCTTGGTACGAGAGAATCTGGTACCGGAAAGTTTTGGGAGGCACTGAAATGTATCGCGGTACAAAGGATATTATGTTGCCGACGACGATCACCGGCTCGCTGCCGCGACCGAGCTGGTACACGGAAAATCTCGGCACCCGCATGTTCCTAGATGCGATGGTCAGCCGCCGATACCGCGAGCAATATGTCGATACGGTATCCTGTTATCTGCGCGACCAGGAGCTTGCCGGGCTCGACATCTGCACCGACGGTGACTGCCGCTTCGACGACGACGTCGGCGGGCAGAGCTGGACCAGCTACCCGCCGCATCACATGACCGGCTACGAGCGCGGCGATCCGCGCCCGACGCCGGCCGGCCGCGGCGGTCTTTGGTTTCCGCGCGGCCACATCCTGCACGACTACCTGGAATCCCGCGTGATGCCGACGATCATCGGCCCGGTCAGTCGCGGCGATCTGCAATACGCGACGCTATGGAAGACGGCGCAGCGGCTCACCACCCGGCCGGTGAAGTTCGGCGCGGTGTCGGCGGAGATCGTCGCGTTTGCTTCGCAGGACAAGTACTACAAGAGCGTGCCGGAGCGCATGCTCGCCATCGCTGACGCCTTCAACGAGGAATATCACGAACTCGCCGACGCCGGTTGCCCGGTGATTCAGATCGAGGAGCCGCAGATCCATTTGGCTGCAGCGCGTAACATCCAGGACAAGGTGATTACGCCGGATTTGATGGTCGAAGTGTTCAATCGGACCGTGAAAGGGCTGCGCGCCAAGACCGAGGTATGGGCGCATTCCTGCTGGGGCAATCCCTCGCAGCAGCGCATGTTCGCCAAGGTGCAGAGCTACAAGCCGTCTTTGGAGACTTACAACAGAGTGGACGCCGACGTGATCACTTTCGAATCTTCTAGTTCCGGCGGCATGGATCTCGAAGCGATCGGCAAGACCATCACCGGGATGAAGATCGCGATCGGCGTCATCGATCATCACACGTTGCAAGTGGAAAGTCCGGACGAGGTTGCGGCGCAAATCCGCACGGCGCTCAAATATATTCCGCCCGAGCGGCTGGTGATCTCGTCAGATTGCGGCATGGGCCGCGAAGGCATGAGCCGGCGCCACGCTTATTACAAGATGGTCTCGCTGGTGCTCGGCACCAACATGGTGCGCAAGGAACTGGGCTTTGCCGAAGCCGAATGCCTAGCCGCCGACGAGCGTTATTCCCTGGTGGTGCCCGCGAAATAAGTCATGCACCGCGCCGACAATCGGAGGTAGCATAGCTGGAACCTAAGGCCGTCTCCGACGGCTGTTTTGCTCGAGCGCCATCTCGTTTCGGCTCGGGCGCGGTGTCGGTAAGGCTGTGGAGCTCCTATTCTCCTCTCTGTGGCTCGCGATCATGGCGTGGCTGATCCTGCGCGCCGTCAAGCAGCGCGGCCTTTTGCCCCGACTCGAAAGAGCGCCGCCGTCCGACGATCCGGCACCCCGTATCGCCGTCATCATCCCGGCCCGCGATGAGGAAGCCAATATCGCACCGTGCCTGGAATCTTTGCTTGCGCAGGATTATCCAATCAGCCGCCTGAGCGTGCTGGTGGTCGATGATCATTCGGCAGATTTGACCGCAATCATCGTCCGCGAATTCGCGGCGCGGCATCCGCAGATCGCGCTGCTCCAGAGTCCACCGCTGCCGCCGCGCTGGGTCGGCAAATCCCACGCTTGCTGGATCGGTGCGCGGGCGGTGGCGCAAGCGGCCGAATGGCTGTGCTTTATTGACGCCGACGTGAAGGTCGCGTCCGGCGCGCTATCGAGCGCCATGCGCGCGGCTTTGACGAAGGGGCTCGATTTGCTGTCGCTCGCGCCGCGGCAGGAGCTGCAAAGCTTCGCCGAGCGTCTCATCCTTCCGTGCGGCCTCATTCTTCTGTCCTTCCTCCAGGATTTGCGACAGGCTCAGGCGTGCTCCGGCCATGATGTCACCGTGACCGGGCAGTTCATGCTGGTACGCCGCGACGCCTATGAGGCGGTGGGCGGGCACGCCGCCGTGTACACCGCGATCTGCGAGGGCCTGGAATTGGCCGGCCGGCTCAAGCGATCGGGACGATCGGTCCTGCTGATGGGCGGCGAGCGGCTGCTTTCGACGCGCATGTATACCGGCTGGCGGACGCTCTGGCCGGGGCTTACCAAGAATCTCGTCGATACGCTAGGCGGCCCGGCCGCGATACTGGCGCTGGCTCTCGCGGCGATCGTTCTGGCGTGGGCGGCGCTCGCGATCCCACTGATCGATCTGGCAGCCTTGGTGCGGGGCGCTGACGGCGCCGCTGCTGCGCTCATTCTGGCGTTCGCGGCCTCGGGCGCCGCCGTCGGCTTGCATGTTGCCGCCACGGTCTATTTTCGTATTCCTTTCTGGTACGGTCTGCTTTTCCCGCTCGGCTATACGGCGGGCGCGCTTATGGCGCTCGACAGCGTGCGCCGCCGCCTCAGCGGGCGGGTGAGCTGGAAAGGCCGGATCTATTCATGAAATCTGCCAGAACGAAAAGCGACGACGCGCGGCTCGCCGAACGCGCTCGCGCCGCTGGGCCCCTCGACTCGGGGGAAGCGCGCGCGATCATGATCGGCGCCGTCGTCCTCACAATTTTTCTTTATTTCATCAAATTGATTTTGTTGCCCTTCGTGCTGGCGGCCATCGTCGCCTACATTTGCACGCCGATTTTGGATTGGGCGGCCAGGCGGACACAATGGCCGCGTTTATTGTTCGCGGTCGCGCTGTTCCTACTCCTCTTCGGCATCTCCGTACTGGTTATCGTTTTCGCCGGGCAACGCCTTCTTGTAGAGGGACGAGCGATCGCCGGCGATTTGCAGGGACTGCTCGAGAATTTTACCCGCCAGGCGATGGGCGACGAGTCCGTTCGCTTGTTCGGCTCCTCGCTGGACGCCCACGACATCGCCCAGGGCGCGCTCGAGCGGCTGCGCGATTGGTTCGGGCAGACCGATCAGATCGCTCTCCTGACCGGCTACAGCCTCGCAGCCGTTATGGGCACGTTTCTGACGATCGTGTTGCTGTTCTATTTTTTGGTGAGCGGACGGCGCGTGGCGCGCGGGCTGTTCTGGATCGTGCCGCCGCATCGCCGCCCGCTGGTCGCGCGAATCTGGACGCGGCTGGACCCGGTGCTGATGCGTTACTTCATTGGCGTGCTCGGCGTCGTGGCCTATGCGACGGTCGCGGCCTATATCGGTCTCGGCGTCATTCTCGGCATCAAGCACGCCGTATTCCTGGCGCTCCTCACTGGGCTTCTCGAGACCGTGCCGGTAATCGGCCCCACCGCGGCGGCGATCCTCGCCGGACTGGTCTCGCTGCGGACGGCGACCGGAATCATCAACATCTTTGAATATGCAGCCTATGCGACGGCACTGCGCCTGTCGATCGACCAGGTCGTCGGTCCGGTCGTGCTGGGCCGCGCGGCGCATGTGCACCCGGTGCTGATTATCTTCTGCTTCCTGGCCGGCGGCATCGTGCTCGGCATTCCAGGCGTCATCCTCGCTGTCCCGGTCGCCTTGGTCGTCAAGAGCACACTGGCGACGCTCTATGGCGATCAAACCGACTAGGCCGGCCGGCGGGCGGTCCCGCAAAGCTGCGGCGTCTCGGCTCTCGCAACGTTGGCGAAAATTCGGTTATATTGTGAGGCCCGCCGGCAGCCGTTTCGCGGGCGGGGATGCTTGAGAGTTTGAGAGATTAAGGAAGGCGGGAGACCCGCTACATGGCGGTGTGGGATTCCGCGGCGCACAGATCGCGGTCGCCGTACAGCCACCCCTGGCTGGCTGAGGCTCTTTCCGCGTTTGACGCATGGCTACGCCGGCGCCAAGCCGTGTTCGAATACACCCGAAATCGATCCTGTGTTTTTCGTCTCGATATCAGCCGCGCGGGCCGACCGCTCGTTCTCCATGATGGAACACGCGTTCGTCCGGGTCAGCGGATCGCGCGGCTGCATTTCTGGAACGAGCAAATTCCACCGATGCCGAAAAATGGCGCGACGATGGGCTGGGCGCGCCAGATGCAACGCGCTATCGACACCTCGCTGAGCGAGCTCGCGCGCTATCTCGCGTCGCGGCCCGATCTCGGCGAAGTCGCCGTCATTTGCGCGGACGTACCCTCCGCCACGAGGAGGCAAAGCGGGCAGCTCGCCCGCATCATGGCGCATTACGGTTTCGAGGCAATTGTCGTGCCCGAACGTCTGCCGCCGGGCGAGCGGTTGCATCGCCTCGGTGAAAATATCCTGATATCTTTGATCATCTTGGTGCATAATGCTGGCGCGCTTCGCCCCGACACCCTCTGGCGGGTGCGGGTGCCGATCTATCTGTCGCGCCGGACCCTGGAAAAGAATTTCGCGGATTGGATGAGCCGGTGTCCGGAGCGTAAGTTGCCATGACGATTGCCGAAAGCATTCCCGACGCGATTTCATTTGCAAAGTCGCTCGGTGATCTCTGTCTCTTCGTCGCCATCCTCGGCTGCGTATTCACGCTGGTGGCGTGCGCCTGCGTCTATAGCTTTTCCGGCGACGACACGGCGGAGCCCGCCGCGCAGCCACCGGTGACAGTCCTGAAACTGCTGCACGACACGGAGGCGGGCCTCCCGGCGCGTCTAGCTGCGTTTTGCCGGCAGGATTACGGTGCTCCGGTCCAGGTTTTGTGTGGCGTGCCAGATCACGCGTCGCCTGCTGCCGCGGTCGTGCAGTCAATGGAAGTCGATTCCCCAGACAGAAGGATCGAGCTGCTTGCTGAGCCGCGTAGCCATGGTGTCAATCGAAAGGTATCGAATCTGATCAACATGATGCCGCGCGCCCGCCACGATACGCTTGTGCTCTCCGACAGCGACATTGTCGTCGGACCGAATTATCTCCGCGCCGTCACTGCGCTGTTAGCGTCGCCGCGGGTCGGCGCCGTCACCTGCCTCTATTATGGCGTCGGTGACGAAGGGCTATGGACGCGGCTATCCGCGCTCGCCATCAACACGCAATTCCTGCCGCACGCAGTCACCGCGGTCTTCCTCGGTCGGAAGCCGTGTTTCGGCGCCACCATCGCACTGCGCCGATCGACGCTCGACCGGATCGGCGGCTTTGGGGCTCTCGCCGACGTACTCGCCGACGATCATGCCATCGGCATTGCCATTCGTTCCGAGGGCTATGACGTCGTCACTGCGCCGTTCCTGGTGGGTCACCACTGCTTCGAGGGCGGCCTGCGCCAGCTCATTCGGCATCAAATTCGGGTCGCCCGTACGATCAAGAGTATCGATCCGATCGGCTATGCGGGCACAATCATCACCCATCCTTGGCCGCTTGCGCTTCTCGCGCTGGCCTTGGGAAGCCCGGCCGCAACCCTGGTTGCTGTCGCCGTCCTGCTCTCGCGAGTGATGCTATGCCGCTGCGTCGAGTGGCGGTTCGATTTGCCTCGACAGAATTACTGGCTCATTCCGCTGCAAGACATCGTTGGTTTTGGTATCTACGTGACGAGCTTCTTCGGGGCGACGGTTCACTGGCGAGGCGCTGACTACCGCGTGACCGCGGACGGCACCTTGCTCGAAGGCCAAGACCTGAGGGGGGTCGTGATGCGCACTTTGTTCCTCCAGGCTCCGTCATTCGACGGTTTCGACGGCGGCGCCGGCTCGCGCTACCAGGCGCGCCGTGAAATCCGCTCCTATTGGTATCCGACTTGGCTCGCCCAAGTCGCCGCAATCGTGCCTGACAGCAAGCTCGTCGATGCCATCCCGCATCGGCTCACGCTCGCCGACGTGGTGCGCGAGGCGCCCAATTATGATCTCGCGGTGTTGCATACCTCAACGCCATCCTTCGCTTCCGACGTGCGCGTCGTCAAATCGCTCAAAGCGGCCAACCCAGGCCTAAAGGTGGGCTTCGTCGGAGCCAAGGTTGCGGTCGAGCCACGGGCGAGCCTGGAAAGTTCGCCTGCGATCGACTTCGTGGCCGGGAACGAATTCGATTTCATCATCAAAGAAGTCGCGGAAAATCGCGATTGGAACACCATCGCCGGGCTGTCTTATCGCGACGCCGCGGGCGCCATCAGGCACAATCCGCCGCGCGCCATCCTTGAGAATATGGACGAACTGCCTTTCGTCACGCCGGTCTACAAACGCGACCTGACGATCGAGAACTATTTCATCGGCTACCTCAAGCATCCATATATCTCGCTGTATACTGGGCGAGGATGCAAATCGCGCTGTACCTTCTGCCTGTGGCCACAAACGGTCGGCGGTCATCGCTACCGCACGCGCAGCGTCGGCAATGTCGTGGAAGAGATTCGCTGGGCGAAAGAAGCCTTCCCGGACGTGAAGGAGTTCTTCTTCGACGACGACACTTTCACCGATGATAGGCCGCGCACGGAAGCGATTGCGCGCGAGCTCGGCAAGCTCGGCGTTACCTGGTCGTGCAACGCCAAGGCGAACCTGCCGCGCGACACGTTGAGGGTAATGCGCGACAATGGTTTGCGCCTCCTGCTCGTCGGCTATGAGAGCGGCAACCAGCAAATCCTGCACAACATCAGGAAGGGCATGCGTATCGACGTGGCGCGGCGTTTTACCAGGGATTGCCACGAGCTCGGCATTACCATCCACGGCACCTTCATCCTCGGGCTTCCCGGTGAGAGCCGGGAAACCATCGAGGAAACCATCCGGTTCGCCACGCAGATCAACCCGCACACGATCCAGGTTTCGCTCGCGGCTCCCTATCCGGGCACCGAGCTCTACCGTGACGCGATCGAGAACGGATGGCTCAACGAAGCGCATGCCGAGCTGATTGATGCGGGCGGCGTGCAGATCGCCCCGCTGCATTATCCGCATCTGAGCCACACCGAGATTTTCCAATCGGTCGACGAGTTCTATCGGCGTTTCTACTTCCGGGCTCCCAAGATTGCGTCGACCATGTCGGAGATGGTACGCAGCCCGGAAATGATGGTGCGGCGGTTACGCGAAGGCGTCGAATTCTTCTCGTTCCTGCGCGAACGCCGGGAGATCGCGCACTGAACCGGCTGATCATCACGGCGGACGATTTCGGGCTCAGCGAGCCAGTCAACGCCGCCATCGAGGCGGCGCACCGGCGCGGCATTCTCAGCGCTGCGAGCCTCATGGTCGGCGCGCCCGCGGCGGCCGACGCGGTCGCGCTCGCGCGAGCGCTGCCGAGCCTGCGCGTCGGGCTTCACGTTGTTCTCGTCGACGGCGATCCGGTGACTGATCGCGCCGACATTCCGGGTCTCGTCGACCGTGACGGACACTTCCGCAACGACCTCGCGCTTTACGGTGCGGAAATTGCGCTGAACCCTTCCTTGAAGCGGCAAGTGGGCAGGGAAATCGCCGCGCAATTCGAGGCCTACCGGGCTACCGGATTGCCGCTCGACCACGTCAACGCGCATCGGCATTTCCAGCTCCATCCGGTCGTCGCCGCTTCGATCATCGACATCGGCCGGCGTTACGGGATGCGGGCGCTGCGCGTTCCGGTCGAGCCATGGCGAACGGTAGCGGACATCGATCCGCACACGCGGCGCCGCGTCGGCCGGATCGTGGCGCCTTGGGCGGCTTGGCTGCGCCGGCGCGTCCGCAACGCCGGACTGACAACCGCCGATGCGGTGTTCGGGTTGGCGTGGTCGGGCGCCATGACCAAAGGCCGCCTTGCTGCGCTGCTCGGCCGGTTGCCCTCCGGCGTGGTCGAAATCTACCTGCACCCCGCCGTAACGGATGCTTTCGCCGGCGCGGCGCCGGGCTACCGCTATGCCGAGGAATTTGCCGCGTTGTGCGATCCCGATTGCATTGCTGCTGTGAAGCGATCGGGCTACGCGCTCGGCGGTTACGCCGATACGCGTGCCTAAACCATGATCCAATTCAACTGAAACGGATCGTGGTCTAGATCTTGTTTGAGCATGGTCTTTTCGGAAAACCGGGTCCCACTATTCGGGATCGTGCTCTAGCGTTTCCGCTTGCCGTCCAGGTATCCGGCCGCGCTGAACCAATTGATCGCGTCCTCGAGGGCGCCCCGGTACGGCCGCGGGCGAAAGCCGAGATCGCGTTCGGCCTTGGCCGTACTGAAGAACATGTGGTGCTCAGCCATGCGGATACCGTCTCGGGTCGTAAACGGTTCCCGTCCGGTAAACCGCGCCGTCGCCTCCGCGGCGTAGGCGACCGGAATGACGACGGCGCGAGGAATGCGCCAACGTGGCGGACGGCGCCCCACCATACGCGCGATCTCGCCGAGCATGTCGGCGAGCAGCACGTTTTGGCCGCCGAGAATGTAGCGTTCTCCGATCTTGCCGCGTTTGAGAGCGGCGAGGTGCCCTTCCGCAACATCATCGACGTGGACCAGATTGAGACCGGTATCGAGGAATCCGGGCACGCGGCCGCGCGCCGCCTCGACGATGATACGCCCGGTAGGTGTCGGCTTGACGTCGCGGGGTCCGATCGGTGTCGACGGATTGACGATGACCGCAGGGAGATTTTCGCTCGCGACCATTGCTTCGACCAGCCGTTCGGCCGCGATCTTGCTGCGCTTGTAAGCACCGATTCCTTGTTCCGCGGCGAGCGGAATCGATTCGTCGGCCGGACTGCCGTCGTCTCGCAAAGCCAAAGTTGCAACGCTGCTGGTATAGACCACGCGCTCGACGCCGGCGCTTTTCGCCTCCTGCATCACGATGCGCGTACCCTCCACATTGGCCGCAAAGATCTCCGTCGGGTCGCGGGCCCAGAGACGGTAATCGGCCGCCACATGAAAGACGTAACGGACGCCGGCCATGGCGCGGCGTACGGATGCGGCGTCACGGATATCGCCAGCGACGAACTCCAGATCGAGTCCAGCTAGGTGAAAGCGCGGGCTGCCCGGACGCGCCAATGCTCGTACTGCAAATCCTTCGGCAAGCAGCTTTCGCGCCACCGCCGATCCGACGAGTCCAGTGGCCCCGGTGATTAGGGTTGGTGCCGTATTGCCCATGCCGATCCATTTGCGCGCAACCGGGAACCAAGCATTTTCACCGCCAAAAGGCCATGGCCATCATGCCTGCCATGTCCGGTCACATGCCAACAGGTTCAATGGGATGCGTACGCATTAGCAATGGCATCGGCGATGGATTGTGATAGACTTATAATAGGGCTCGGTGATTTGCCGGAAAGAAGCCGAGAACGTCTGCGAGGACACGCTTTGGGGGCGTGATTTATGCTTGGCAACAGACGCAAGGGGCAAAGCTTCTTATGGCATCCCAACTAGATTTCGCCGGGGGAACTTTCGTAGATGGACTGGTAGATAATGCAGACGACACGTTTCAGGTCGCCGATGCGGCCGTCGAAACCCACCGTCGTATCGTTATCGCATTCGTAGGCTTGGCCTTCGAGGCCCGAATTGCCGCCGCCCCGGGGGTGAAGGTCGTTTGCCGCACGGCGGGTAGCGAGTTGGAGACGGTCGCCAACAGCGCCGTCCGGCAGGGCTACCGCGGCATGATCAGCTTCGGGGTCGCTGGCGGCCTCGCTTCTCACCTGCGCGCCGGCGATTGGATCGTCGCTTCCTCGATCCGTGAATCGGAAACCGTCCGCGCGACAGACGCCGTGTGGTCGCGCAAGCTCCTCGGCATGATCTCCGGCGCCATCCATGCGCCGATTGTCGGCGTCGATGTACCGATCGCCGAGCCGGCAAAAAAGCGGGAGCTGCACACAGCGACCGGCGCGGCTGCGGTGGATATGGAATCGCACGTGGTAGCCCGGGTCGCGGCCGAGCATAAACTTGCCTTCGCCGCGGTGCGCGTCGTCGTCGATCCGGCCCACCGGAAGGTTCCTCCCGCTGCTCTCATCGGCATGCGTCCGGATGGCCGCGCCAATGTTTCGGCGGTATTGCGCGATCTCGTGGCGCGGCCGTCGCAAATATCGCCGCTCGCGCGCATCGCGGTCGACGCGTTCGCCGCCCGTGCCGCAATGGTGCGCGTGCGGCGCCAGCTCGGCCCGTATTTCGGGCTCATGGATCACGCCTAGGCGGAAGCCGCGGCGAAATACGGCACGTCAGGGCCAGGCATGGCCCGGCCATCCCGATTCAAATGGCGCGGCTAAGCCATTGCCATCGAGATGCCCAGCACGAGACTGGGCATGACCTGCGCATCACCCCTGCGAGATGAATTTCGTGTTCAGATAGGCTTGCAAGCCCTCGATGCCGCCTTCGCTGCCGTAGCCGGACTCTTTGACGCCGCCGAACGGCGTCTCGGGCGTGGAGACGTTGATGGAGTTCACCCCGACCATGCCGGACTGCAATGCATCGCCGATCATGTTGGCGGTCTGCGCCGAACCGGTGAAGGCGTAGGCGGCGAGCCCATAGGGCAGTGAGTTGGCGCGCTCGACGGCTTCGTCGAATGTCTTGAACGGGACCACGGGCGCTAATGGACCGAATGGCTCCTCGGTCATGAGCTTGCTGTCGTCAGGCAGGTCGGTGATCACGGTCGGTTCGAAAAAGTAGCCCTGGTTGCCGCGGCGGCTGCCGCCAGTAACGATCTTGCCACCGCGATCCTTGGCGTCCTTGACAAAAGATTCCATGGTGTCGATGCGCCGCGTATTAGCCAGCGGTCCCATCGTCACGCCCTTTTCCAGGCCGTCGCCTAGTTTGAGCGATTTCGCGTATTCGGTGAAGCGCGCGAGGAAGCGGCCGTATACCGGCTCCTGCACGTAAAACCGCGTCGGCGAGATGCACACCTGGCCGGCATTGCGGTATTTGAAAGCGGCGATGGTGTCGGCGGATTTTTCCGGGTCGGCGTCGGCGAATACCACGACCGGCGAATGGCCGCCCAGCTCCATGGTGGCACGCTTCATTTTCTTGGCGGCCAAAGCGGCCAGATGCTTGCCCACCGGGATCGAGCCGGTGAACGAGATTTTGCGCACCTCGTCCCTGGCGATGAGATGCTCGGAGATGGCCGCTGGAACGCCAAACAGCAAGTTGAGCACGCCGGCTGGCAAGCCTGCGTCGGCGAAACAGCGCACCATCTCGACGCACGTGCCCGGCGTTTCCTCGGAAGCCTTGAGAATGAGCGAACAGCCGGCGGCAAGCGCGCCGCCGATCTTGCGCGCCGGGGTCAGCGCGGGGAAATTCCACGGTGTGAACGCGGCAACGATGCCGACCGGCTCCTGCACCACGATCTGCCGTACCTTGCCGCGGCCGGGCACGATGCGACCATAGGCGCGGCGTCCTTCCTCGGCATACCACTCGATGATATCGGCTGAGGTGAGTACCTCGGCGCGCGCCTCGGGATAGGCCTTGCCTTCCTCCTGGACGAGGACTTTACTGATCATGTCGTGGCGCTCGCGCATGAGATCGGCGGCCTTGCGCAGGATCTTCGCCCGGTCGTAGGCCGAGGTCGCGCGCCATACGGCAAAGCCCTTTTTGGCGGCTTCAAGCGCCCGGTCGAGATCGGCCGCGCTGGCGTGCGGCAAATGGGCGAGCGGCTTTTCGGTCGCTGGATTGATCACGTCCTCGCCGCGGCGGCCGTCGCCGTTGAGCCATTGACCATCAATAAAGAGCTCGAGATTGGAATACATGGGGGATCCTCTTGGCGTCCTCTGACACTGGCGTTCGGGATTTGCGATTGTCGTTGGCCAAGGGATTAGCAGGTTTCAAGGCCGCATTCATCCCTCCCGCGGCCGTGAGAGGGAGGCCCAAAAAAGCCCCGGCTCTGAGCCGGGGCGGGAATACGCGCAAAGTTGCGTCTCAATAGCGATTGGCGATCGGCAGCTCTTCCGCCGGGAACAGCGTGATCACGCGGCAGCCTTTGTCGGTGACCACCACCTCTTCCTCGATGCGCGCGGCGGAATAGCCATCCTTGGCCGGACAATAGGTTTCGAGCGCGAACACCATGCCTTCCTTGATCTCGGTCGGGTGCTCGAGCGAGACCACGCGCGAGATGATCGGGCGTTCGTGCAGAGCGAGCCCAAGGCCGTGGCCGAACTGCAGGCCGAACGCCGCCATCTCATCGGGGAAGCCGAATTCGTGCGCCCTTGGCCAGACGTTGCACACTTCGTCCGTCATCACGCCAGGCCGGATCAGGTCGATCGCGCGATCGACCCATTCGCGCGCCTTCTTGTAGGCGTCGTGCTGGACCGGCGTGGCGCGGCCGACATTGAAGGTGCGGTAATAGCAGGTGCGGTAGCCGACGAACGAATGCAGGATGTCGAAGAAAGCCTGATCGCCGGGCCGCAGCATGCGGTCGGTGAAGTTGTGCGGATGTGGATTGCAGCGTTCGCCGGATATGGCGTTGACCGCCTCTACGTCGTCGGAGCCGTGGGTGTAGAGAAACTCGTTGACCTTGGCGACGATGTCGTTCTCGCGGATGCCCGGTTTTAGTTGTTCGTGGATCAGGTGATAGGCGCCGTCGACCATCGCCGCGGCGCGGTTGAGCAGCGCGATCTCGTCGATGTTCTTGACCTCACGCGCCTCCAGCATCACCTGCTGGCCGTCCTTGACGTTCAGTCCCGCCTTTTGCAATTCGAACATCATCGGCGGTTCGATCAGGTCGACGCCGACCGGCATGTTGCCGACGCCAGCTTCGCGGATGAGCGAGGCGATCTCCTTGGCGTAGCGCTCCATCAGGCCGAAGGCCGGAGCGACGGTGCCGCGCATGCCGATCAGGCCGGCTCGGCAATTCTCCGGCTTGAGCCAGGGCGCGTACAGCTTGTGATGCACGGCGGCGGAGCCGAAATCCCAGAGGATCGGGTCGTTGCTGCCGCGCGTGAGCAGCGCCCAGCGGCAGAGCTTGTCGCGCTCCCATTCGCCGATCTTGGTCGAGGTGATGTAGCGGATATTGTTGACGTCGAAGACGAGCAGCGCGCCGAGCTCGGAATTCTCCAGCGCCGCCTTGATGCGGCCGAGACGATAGCGGTGCAGACGCCGATAATCGACGCGCTCCTCGAAATCGACGCCCATGGTGCCGAATGCCGGCAGCGCACGACCCCAATTGTAACGCGGGTTGATATCTTCGGCGCGGATCGTCATCGGCTCGCGGGTGATCTCGTCCATGGCGTACTCCCTTCGATGCTTTAGGAAGGACTATATCCCGTATCCCGGGTACAGCGCAGCACGAACCGGCACTGTGAAAGCGCGCGATCAGGCGGCGGTCTTATGCCCCCACAGCCGCGCCGAGGCGATATCGGCGCCGTCGCGGATCGATTTCAGCTTGAGCCACACGACAGGCTCGATGACCCATTCGCGCCGCGTGAAGGTGCCGAAGCCGCAATCGGTCGAGGCGACAACGCGCTCGCGATCGCCGATGGAGGCGACGGCTTCCTCGATCCGCCGCGCGACTACTTCCGGGTGCTCGACGAAATTGCTGGTAGTCTCCACCACGCCGGGAATCAGGATCAGGTCCTTGGGAAACGGCACGCGCTCGAGCGCCGTATATTCGTGGGCGTGACGTGGATTTGAGAATTCGATCGACAGCGCACCGACTTTGGCCCGGTAGAGCGCCGGCAGGATTTTTTCCAGCGCTATGTCGTGGATGTGCGGCCCTTCCCAATTGCCATAGCAGATGTGCAGCCGCACCCGATCGGCCGGAATGCCCTCAATCCCTTTGTTGATCATCGCGATGTGCAGCTCGACGGCCTTGACGAAGTCGGCGTCCGAACCGTCGCGGTAGAACATAGTGCGGTCCATCGCGAGATCGGGCGCGTCGATCTGCAGGACAAGGCCGGCTTTGTGAATCGCCATGTATTCTTTGCTCATTTCGCCGGCGATCGCTGCGAGATAGGCCTCGTTCGAATCGTAAAATGCATTGAGCATGGTCGAGGCGATGATGCCGGGCGAGGGCGCGGTCATGAAAGACTCGGCGAACGGCCTGCCCTCGCTATCGATGCGCTGATAGAGCGCGATCTCGCTCTCGATCGCCGTGGTGTCGTGATAGTGCAATTCGCCCTGCGCTTCCGGCGCGTTTTGCTGCCGGCTCACATTCGGGAAGCGGCGCGTCAGGTAACTGACGAGTTCGGGAAATTCCTCAAACTCGCGCCCGCGCCGCCGTTTCGATTCGCCGCCGAAGCCCGACATGCGTTGCGGCACATAGGTCTGAAAGCCGACGCGCTGTTGCTCGCCGTCGTTGCCGATGTCGGTACCGGCTTCTTTCTGCTTCGCCACCACGTGCCGCACGGCCTTTTCCATCTCGACCTCGAACAGCGCCTTGTCGTAGCTTTCGCGCGCCTCGCGCCGCACCAGAAGGTCGCTCAGCGTTTCGTTGCGCGGCAGGCTGCCGACATGCGTGGTGAGGATGCGGTCGCGGCTTAAAATCATGGCAGGAACTCCGGCAATGGATCGACGGCGCCTGTCATAGCGCAACGCGCCGAACTTGCCAGCGGCATTGCGGCCGAATTTCTTCGTTGGCATAATAGCTTGGCGTGGGCAGGATGGGCCAAGACCCCGTCGAGCCCGCTGGAGGAAACGCCGCGATGAATGTCGTTCAGCCGAATCTCGCGCCGGGCGTACCCGCCGATGTGATCCCGCGCGACTACAATTTCGCAGCCGACATCCTCAAGCGCAATCTCGACGCCGGTCGCGCAAAAAAGCCGGCCTTCATCGACCCGCACAAATCTGTCACCTACGGCAATCTTGCCAAAAGGGTCGACTGCTTCGGCCGGTCACTCCGCGCTCGCGGCATCCGGCGTGAGGACCGCATCCTCCTTTGTCTTGTTGATACGGTCGACTGGCCGACGGCTTTCCTCGGCGCCATCAAGTTTGGCGCGGTCCCCGTGCCCGTCAATACACTGATGACCGAAGACGACTACCGCTTCATGCTAACCGACAGCCGCGCGCGGATGCTGATCGTGTCTGAAGCACTGCTCCCGAAATTCAAGAACCTCATCGGCATATGTCCCGACCTCGAGCACATCATCGTGTCCGGCGACAACGGCGGCGGCTACCGCCGCCTCAAGGATCTGATCAAAGTTGCGGCACAAGCGGCGTGGCGTGAGGCGAAGTGGACACGAACCCACGGACACCCGCTGCCGGAGCCTTACGTCGCCGCGACTAAACGCGACGACATGTGCTTCTGGCTTTACACCTCCGGTTCGACTGGTAAGCCCAAGGCCGCGGTTCACACCCACGCCGATCTGAAATTCACCGACGAACTTTACGGCAGGCCTTTTCTTGGCATCACCGAGAACGACGTGTGCTACTCGGTGGCAAAGCTGTTCTTCGCTTACGGGCTGGGCAATGCGCTCACCTTCCCGATGTCGGCGGGCGCAACGACGGTACTGCTGCCACAGCGGCCGACGCCGGAGTTGGTGGCGGATGTTCTCAAACAACACCAAGTCACGGTGTTCTACGGGGTGCCGACCTTCTATGCCGGCTTTCTCGCGAGCTCGGCAGCCCCGGAGCGCGGAGAGATACGGCTGCGGCGCTGCGTCTCGGCCGGCGAAGCGCTGCCATCGGATGTCGGCCGGCGCTGGAGCGAGCGCTACGGCGTCGACATTCTCGACGGGCTCGGATCGACCGAAATGCTGCACATCTTCATCTCGAACCGGGCCGGCGAGGTGAAATACGGCACCACCGGCAAGCCGGTGCCGGGCTATGACGTTCGCCTTGTCGATGACGACGGCAAAATCGTCGAAACACGCGGCGAGATGGGCGAACTGCAGGTGCGCGGGCCCACCAGCGCGGTCATGTACTGGAACAATCGCGAACAGTCGCGCGCGACCTTTTTGGGCGAGTGGACGCGCTCGGGCGACAAATATGTCGAGGATGAGCACGGCTACTTCATTTACTGCGGCCGGCGCGACGATATGCTCAAGGTCAGCGGCATGTATGTCTCGCCGTTCGAGGTCGAGGGCGTGCTGCAGAGCCATCCCGACGTGCTCGAAGCTGCCGCCAAAAGCCTTTGTGGTCCTCAAGTCGCCGGAAAAGGCCGGCGAATCGCTCAAGCGGACGCTGCAGGACTATTGCCGCGAAAAACTTGCCCCGTTCAAATATCCGCGCTGGCTCGAATTCCGGCCGGAGCTCCCGAAAACCGCGACCGGCAAAATCCAGCGCTTTAAGCTGCGGGCGGAAGCCGAGACGCAATAATCGGGGCTACTTGCGTTAGGAAGATGCGGGTATTATTAGGACGCCTTGCCGTTGGCGTGCCGCGGTAGCTCAGCCGGTAGAGCACCGCATTCGTAATGCGGGGGTCGGAGGTTCGAATCCTCTCCGCGGCACCAACTTTCTTCGCGCCGCGACCAGTGCGGATTGCCAATTCCAAAATGCCTGGCGACTAGGGGGCTGCCCACCCACCGTTCTTCGATCCCTCGAACCAATTCTGAGCGCCAGTTACGACCCTTTTCGACCATTCCTGATATTTTGGCATTTCGCGATGTTGTGCCCTGATCGCGGAATAGCGAACCGTGACTCGAACACCCGTAAGTCTGGTCTCTAGCGTTGGCTCTCCGTTGGGAAGTTTGGGTTGTTCAAGTGCGCCGGTACCGGGCTGGGTGAACATGATAGCCCCGGATGGTTCCAACGAAAACGAAATTTCACAAAAGGGGTTCGTCAAAATCAATCCGTCAGCTTTTAACCGAAGTCTCGTCTCGGGCGGAAGGCACAGGGCTTGAGCACCAAAAAAATGTTGCCATCGGCAAACGAGTTACCCGCGTCAAAAAGCATCTTATGAAGCTGATCCTTTGTAACCAAGGCACACTCGTCGGGCTTTGATGTAGGTGACATCAATGTCATCGCCCCGGCGCTCTGACCTACAAACCGAACACGCTTTACCTGCCAATCAAATTGCTCCACGCCTAGATATGCCAGCAGGGAAAAGACGACCATGTCTTGTGTCAACTTATCCCTAGCGCCGTCGAATTGACCGGGGTGAGCTTCAGCAAATTTACGACTTGCATCAATCTCCTTATTGAGGCGCATTCCTCCATCCGAATCATATTTCCATTGCCGGATTTCAGGCTTTGCACGGCTTATCGTGTACTCAGCGGTGAAAAAGTCCGTACTGTCGGAAGCACGAAGCTCAAAGGGTAGTTGTATGATGAATAGTATGAGTGCGGCTACCAATGTCCCAGTGGCAAGCAAGATTCCGCGATCCTGCATTCTGCCAAGCGACATAACCTAGGCAAGCAACCGCTAAGACGAGTGAGGCCAGGCCAACCCACAGAGCGACCCGTAGCTTGTCATGCATATCTGAATTCCGTCATCGCGGGTTTAATTCCCTTCGTACCATCTGCCATAGCGCAGTGAAACCCTTGCCAACGCGCGACTCCTAGTGCCGGTGCAGATAGGCATAGCGCCCCGCCGGAAACGCGATACGGTCCACGCGTAACAACAGTTCGCCGTTCGGCAAGGTGTCGAGGCGCGGAAAGTTTTTTCGCGCCGCATGACGCCTGCGCCAAACTGCCCACGCGGCAGTGTCGCCCGCCGTTAGCTCCCAGTGCTAGTGGATTGACTCTAACGTTTGCTTCCCACGTTTGACGGCGGCGAGCACGCGTTTTGGGTCGGCGGTCCACACGAAGGGTTTGGGATCCGCGTTTGTCTCAGCGACGAAACGGTTGATG
>JBEKSB010000005.1:0-41726 GCA_049517455.1 Xanthobacteraceae bacterium | reverse complement strand
GATCGCCTCAAGCCGATGGCGGTCTGCTTGTGTAACGTTCACGACAATTCCTGCTCTCATGACGAGAGCTTGAACTGCTTCGGGCGATTTGGGAATCGTCTGAATGAATCAGACCACTAGGCGACGGCTAGAAATCCGACGTCAGCCCGTTGATCTCCCAGTCGCCGTAACGGGTCGGCTCGGGGCCGTCGCGGCCCTGGATTTCCTTCGGCCGATCGCGCGCAGCGCGCTCCTGTTCGGCCCGGCGCGCGGCTGCCTCGGCGCGCGCGCGTTCGGCCGCCGGCGTCAGGGGCCGTTTTTCGATCGGTTGCTCTTCGTCGCTTTTGCCCGCAGGCATCGGCGGCTTCGGTTCGGTTGGCATCGTGCCTGACTTGGCGTAGCCGTGCGCGGGCTGCAAGAAGGAAATTAAATTGAAGCGCGCCCGCAAGCCGAAGGCCAAAGCCAGGGCCGAATCCAAGACGGAGACAGCCGCTACCCCGCTTGACGACGTGCCCGGTTTGGCCGTGCGGCGGCTCGCCGCCGATATCGTTGACGGCGTGTTGCGCCGGCATCGCGCGCTCGATGAGATGCTCGACGGCTCCGATGCGCATTCCGCCGCTGCCGGCCTCGCCGCACTCACCGAGCGCGATCGCGCGCTGACGCGGGCGCTGGTCGGGACCGTGTTGCGCCGGCTTGGCACGCTGCGCCATCTGATCGGGTTCTTCCTCGAGGAGGGCGCGCCGGCGCGGGCGCCGCGCGTCGAGACCGCGCTGCTGATCGGCGCCGCACAGATTCTTTTCCTCGACATACCCGACCACGCCGCCGTCGATCTCGCGGTTCGGACCGCGCAGGCGGACCACTACGCGAGCTACTATGCCCGTCTGGTCAACGCCGTGTTGCGCCGCCTCGCGCGGGAGGGCGCCGAGCGGCTGGCCGGGCTCGATACCGCCGTTCTCGACACGCCGGAATGGCTGATGGCGCGCTGGATCAAGACCTACGGCGAGGCGATTGCGCACGACATCGCCGCCGCCAATGGCCGTGAACCCGCGCTCGATGTGACCGTAAAGAGCGATCCCGAACATTGGGCCGCACAGCTCGGCGGCCGGGTGTTGCCGACCGGCTCGGTGCGCGCGATCGTGCATGGCTCCGTCACCGCGCTGCCGGGCTTTGCCGAGGGCGCATGGTGGGTTCAGGACGCCGCGGCGGCTCTCCCCGCTCGGCTGTTCGGCGCCGTCGAGGGACTTCGCCTCGCCGATTTGTGCGCGGCGCCGGGCGGCAAAGCCGCGCAGCTTGTGGCCGCCGGCGCACGCGTCACCGCGGTCGATCGCGCCCCCGCGCGGCTCGCGCGGCTCCAGGAAAATCTGAACCGGCTGTCGCTCCAGGCCGAACTCGTTTGCGCGGACGTTGTCGCGTGGGAGGCCGAGCCGTTCGACGCCGTCCTCCTCGATGCGCCCTGCTCCTCGACCGGCACCATCCGCCGCCACCCCGACGTGCCGTGGCTTAAGCGCCTCTCGGACATCAGCAACCTCGCCGCCTTGCAGAGCCGATTGATCGACCGCGCCGCCGCCCTGACCAAGCCGGGCGGCACGCTGATCTACTGCACCTGCTCGCTCGAACCGGAGGAAGGCGAGGACATCGTTGCCGCCCTACTGGCGCGGGATCCGAGCGTCGAGCGGGCGCCGGTCGCCGCCTCCGAGGTCTTCGGCCGCGAGGAATTCATCACTAAAGACGGCGACCTTCGTACCCTGCCCTGCCATTTCCCGGATTCCGATTCGCGGCTTGCCGGACTCGACGGCTTCTATGCGGCGCGTTTCTTAAAACGACTGCATTAACCGGGAAAACAACCGGCCGTTGGCCGTCGCAGTCCCATTCCGTTATGGTGAGAATCGACGGCGAGGTTGGGCGCCCTCGCCGAAGGAGGGGCGAACGCAGCAATGGGGCGCGTTTCAATCGCGAACCGTGCCAAGCTGTCTTGGCTTCTCCTGCGCGGCGGGTTGCGGCGGATCGCCGGACGCCTCAACGCTCATCCGATGCTGCGCTGGCCGTTTGTGCCGCTCAAGACCGACCGGCTGTTGATTGCGCCGCAGGATCTGCGCACGGCAGACGCCACCGTCGCCAGCGAAATCTATTCCGGCCGCTTCGCCTTCGCCGGCAAGGTCGTGGTCTGCGACGGCCGCTCGATTTTTGAGATGACGCCGCCATCCGACGAGTGGGCCGCGCACCTGTTGGGCTTCGGTTGGCTGCGGCATCTGCGCGCAGCCGAATCCGGCATTGCCCGCGCCAATGCGCGTGCGCTGGTCGATGAGTGGATCGCGCTGCAAGGCTCTTGGCACCCTGTCGGCTGGCGCCCCGACGTGCTGTCGCGGCGGATCATTTCCTGGCTCAGCCAGGCGCCGCTGGTGTTGCAGGACGCGGACGTGCGCTTCTATCGGCGCTTCCAGCGCAGCCTGATCCGGCAGATCCGCTATCTGCGCCACACGGCGGGCGATGCCCATCGTGGCGTAGCCCGCATGCAGGCCGCCGTCGCGCTCAGCTACGCCGCGCTCTGCATCGCCGGACAAGCGCGCCACATCAAGTCCGCGACCGCGCGGCTGAAGACCGAGATCGAGCGGCAGATCCTTCCCGACGGCGGCCATGTCAGCCGCGATCCCGGCGCCGTCATCGAGGTTTTGCTTGTGCTGCTGCCGCTGCGCCAGGCATTCGCGTCGCGCGACATCACGCCGCCCGAGGCGCTGCTCAACGCCATCGACCGCATGATGCCGATGCTGCGCTTCTTCCGCCATTCCGAGGGAACGTTTGCGCATTTCAACGGTATGGGCGTGACGCCGGCCGAGCTTTTGCTGACGCTCCTGGCCTATGACGACAGCCGCGGTGCGCCGCTGTCGAATGCGCCCTATTCCGCTTATCAACGCATCGAGGCCGGCCGCGGCGTGCTGATCATGGATACCGGCTGCGCGCCGCCGATCGAATCGAGCCTTGAAGCCCATGCCGGATGCCTTTCATTCGAATTCTCTTCCCCGAAGCAAAGCCTCATCGTCGTCAATTGCGGCATGCCGTCTACGGCGTGCGACGAGTGGCGGCCGGTGGCGCGCGCCACGGCCGCGCATTCGACGGTCACGTTCAACGACGCTTCCTCGGCCCAATTCGTCGAAACGCCGGTATTCCGCCGGGTGCTGGGCGGCTCGCCGATGCTGGGCGGACCGAGCCACGTCTCGGTAACGCGCGAGGAGCGGCCCGATTCGATCAGGGTGCGCGCCGGCCACGACGGCTACGCCGCCCGTTACGGCGTGCTGCATGAGCGCACCGTGACGCTGGCGACCGACGGCACGCGGTTCGAAGGTGAGGATTTATTCCTCGCGGTCGACGGCAGCCCGCAGCTGCGTAGCAATCAAGACCGGTACACAGTGCGTTTCCATCTGCACCCCTCGATCAAGGCGACGCGGCTTACCGACGGCCACGGCGTTTTGTTGATGATGCCGAACAAGGAGGTATGGACCTTCAGCGCCGGCGATGATCGCGTGCAGCTCGAAGACAGCGTCTATCTCGCGGGAAACGATGGCCCGCGCCGCACGGTGCAAATGGTCATTCACGGACAAGCGCGCTCGGCGCCGAGTGTGATCTGGAGTTTTCAACAAGCCAATCCCGGCGCTCTCGCCGCCGCCGGCACGACACGCCGCACGCGCGAGAAGGAACCGAGGCTGCCGCTCTGATATCCATTCTCCACTCCCATGCAGGCGGCGGAGTCAGTAGAAAGAGGCCATGACCGAGCATCTGCGCCGCGCATCGCGCGCCCTCATTTCCGTCTCCGATAAATCCGGGATCGTCGAATTCGCCCGGGCGCTGGCCGGCTACGGCATCGAGCTGGTCTCGACCGGCGGCACGCGCAGGACACTGAGCGACGCCGGCCTCGACGTGCTCGATGTGTCCGATCTTACCGGCTTTCCGGAAATGATGGACGGCCGCGTCAAGACCTTGCACCCGGCCGTGCATGGCGGCCTGCTCGGCATCCGCAGCAATGCCGCGCACGCCGAAGCGATGCGCGACCATCGCATCCGCCCCATCGATCTTCTGGTCGTCAATCTCTACCCGTTCGAGGAAACCATGGCGCGCGGCGCCGGCTTCGACGATTGCATCGAGCATATCGATATCGGCGGGCCGGCCATGATTCGCGCCGCGGCGAAGAATCACGGCGATGTCGCCGTTGTGGTCGAGCTGACCGATTACGCCGCTTTGCTGGGAGAGTTCGCCCAGCACGGCGGAATGACGACGCTGGAACTGCGCCGGCGGCTCGCGGCCAAAGCCTATGCGCGCACAGCCGCCTATGATTCGGCGATCGCCAATTGGTTCGCCGCCGAGCTCGGAAACCTGGCGCCGGATTACCGCTCCTTCGGCGGCCGGCTGATCGAGGAATTGCGTTACGGCGAAAACCCGCACCAATCGGCGGCTTTCTACCGCACGCCGGAAATGCGCTGCGGCGTCGCGACCGCGCGGCAGGCGCAGGGCAAGCAGCTCTCCTACAACAACATCAACGATACCGACGCCGCCTACGAATGCGTCGCCGAGTTCGATCCGGCGCGCATTGCGGCCTGCGCCATCATCAAACACGCCAATCCGTGCGGTGTCGCCGAAGGCAATAGCCTGCTCGATGCCTACCGAAAGGCGCTCGCCTGCGATCCGGTCTCGGCGTTCGGCGGCATTGTCGCGCTCAATCGCACGCTCGACGCCGCCGCGGCGCGAGCCATCACCGAAATCTTTACCGAGGTCATCATCGCGCCGCACGCCACCGAAGACGCCATCGCCATCGTTGGCGCCAAGAAGAATCTTCGCCTCCTGATCGCCGGCGGTTTGCCCAATCCGCGCGCCAAGGGACTGACGGCAAAGACCGTCGCCAGCGGCCTCCTCGTGCAATCGCGCGACAATGCCGTCGTCGACGATATGGAGTTGAAGCCGGTGACCAAGCGCGCGCCAAGCAACGCCGAATTGCGCGACCTGCGCTTTGCCTTTCGCGTCGCCAAGCACGTCAAGTCGAATACGATCGTCTATGCCAAGGATTCCGCGACCGTCGGCATCGGCGCCGGGCAGATGAGCCGCGTCGATGCCGCGCGCATCGCCGCGCGCAAGGCGGAGGACGCTGCGAAGGAGGCCGGTCTTAAGGAGCCTGCGACCAAGGGATCGGTGGTCGCGTCCGACGCGTTCTTCCCGTTCGCCGACGGCCTTCTCGTCGCCATCGAGGCCGGCGCGACAGCGGTGATCCAGCCCGGCGGGTCAGTCCGCGACGACGAGGTGATCAAAGCCGCCGACGACCACGGCATCGCCATGGTGTTTACGGGCACGCGGCATTTTCGGCACTAAGGGAGCGTCGGCTTTTCGATCTGTCACACCCGCTCATGCAGGCACAGTGCTTTCTTAGCGAGATGGCCGGGACAGGCCCGGCCATGACGACGTGAGGAAAGTCGCAACCGCAGCTCACACCGAAGCGGTGATCCACTGCTCGAGTTTCTGCCTGGGCGCCGCGCCGACCTGGCGGGAGGCGAGCTGGCCGCCCTTGAACAACATCAGCGTCGGGATCGACATGATGCCGTATTTCGCCGCGGTGCCTGGATTCTCGTCGACGTTGAGCTTGACGATCTTCACCTTGCCATTGAGCGAATTGGAAATTTCCTCGAGTGCGGGACCGATCATCCGGCAAGGGCCGCACCACTCCGCCCAGAAGTCGACCACAACCGGCCCGCTGGCCTTGAGCACGTCCTGATCGAAGCTTGCGTCCGTGACCTTGTCGACCATGGGGAGACCTCGTTGTTCCGGGAGAAATAAAGCAGGACGATGAACCTATGAATGGCGTCCGTCAGCGTCAAGATAGCTTCACCGCAGCGTGATTTTGCGCACGATTTCGGCCAAAGCTGCGTCCATCGCCGCGCCGGGAACCTCGATGACGTTCGGACCCTCGGTGAACACAAGTGCGGCGCGAATCGTTTTTTCCGGGTAAATGCGCCCAAGCACCGCGCGGTAGAGCGCGAGTTGGCCGATATAGGCCTTCGGCACCTCCGCAAGGCTCGCCGGTGCGGCCTGGTCGGTCTTGTAATCGGCGATCAGGACTGCGTCGCCTGTTACCGCCAGTCTGTCCACCTGTCCCGAGACCGCGATCGGAGCCGCGCCGGCACAAGCGATTCGGCCGACGATCGGCACTTCAGCGCGGCTTCCCGGCGCAAATACTTCGGCAAAGATCAAATCGTTGAGGATGGTGAAGACGTGTTGCGCAATCGCCGTCTGCTCCGCGGCAAGAAAATCCGTGGCGGCGCTCTTCAGATAGCGCTCGATGGCATCCTTGCGGCCAGCCGGTGGGATGTCGGGCAACGACTGCATCAGCCGATGGACGATGCGCCCCCGCGCCAGCGCCTTGCGGCGCTCGACAACAGAGCCCGCGGCATGCGCAAACACCCGCCCAATCTCCTCGTCGAACGCTGAGGAGGGCGAGAGCGGCACTGAACGCGGCGTTTCGATCGGAGCCGGCTGACGCAGCCACGACGGCATTTCGCGTTGTTCGACGTTTGCAGCTTCCGCCGAAGAGGCCACAGGCTCGGCGACAACAGCCGGCGTCGTAGGCTTTCGGTAGCGCCAGACTTTCTCCCCGTTTTCTTCTTCCTCGATCAGAAGCGGTCGCAGCGGCTCACACACAAGATCGTACCAGCAGCCTTCCGGCCGCTTGTTTTTGCCGTCGGCGCCGCAGACGATCAGCCGGTCGGCGGCGCGCGTCATGGCGACATAGAGCAGCCGGCGATATTCGTTCTCGGCCTCCGCCAGCGCGGCCTGACGGGCCGCCGCCACCGGCGGCACGTCGTCGTCCTTGCGTCCCACCCAGATCACGGCGCCGCCGGCAAGCTCGAGGAGCCGCGGCGGCCGCGGGCCGGAAGGCGGCGTCATCGTATCGGCGAGGATCACGATCGGCGCTTCGAGGCCCTTGGCGCCATGCACCGTCATCACCCGCACCTCGTTGCGCGCAATCTCCATGTCGCGCTTCACCTCGGCGCGCGCCTCGCGCAGCCAGGCAATAAAGCCTTGCAGGGAGGGCGTCTCCCGCCGTTCGTAGTCGAGCGCGAGATTGAGAAATTCGTCGAGCGCATCATTTGCTTCGGCGCCGAGCCGCGCGAGGAAGCGCCGCCGGCCGCCGCCGGCGCCGAGAACGCGGGCATAGAAGCCAAACGGCGATGCATGCCGCGCGGCTTCCGCAAGTTCTTCAAGGTGCGCGGCGGCGTTGGTGAATTTGTCCTCCTCGACGGACTTGCGCACGAGAGCCGCACGCAACGAGGACCGGCCGCGGTCATGTGCAATCGCAAACAAATGTTCGTCGGAAAAGCCGAACAGCGGGCTGCGCAGCACGGTGGCGAGCGCAAGATCGTCTTGCGGCAATAGCAGCGCGTCGGCGAGCGCCATGAGATCCATGACCGCGATGTGCTCGGTGAGCACGAGACGGTCGGCGCCGGCCACCTCGACGCTCTCGTTCTTCAGCGCGCGGATGATCGCCTCGAACAGCGGCCCGCGCTGACGCACCAAAATGAGCACGTCGCCGTAACGCGCCGCGCGGCGCTCGATACCGACCGGGATGCGGCCGTCGACAAGTCCCCGCACATTACGCGCGATCCTTTGCGCGAGCTTTACCCGCGGGCTGGTCTCGCTCACCGTGTCGAACGGCGCGTCCCAGCCTTCGATCGCAATGCGTTCGTCGGGCTGTTCCGGCTCCCAGATTTCGACCAGGCTCGGCGGCGCATCCGGCAAGGCGATGTGCGGCGGAAAGCCGTCGCTATCCTCGGTGACACTCGCCGCGATGCCCTGTGCCTTGAAAACTTCGTCCACAGCGGCAAGCACGCTCTCCCCCGATCGAAACGAGTGCTCGAACTTATGGACGATAAATTCGAGGTCCGCGTCTTTATGCGCGCGTTCGAAATAGCGCCGCATCAGGGCGAATTGCTTGGGCGCGGCGTCCTGGAAAGAAAAGATCGACTGCTTTTCGTCGCCGACCGCGAAGATCGTGCGCTTGAGATCGCGCGCGCCTTTGCCGGCGGTAAATTCCGCAACCAGGCGGCGGACGATCTCCCATTGCTTGTCGCTGGTGTCCTGCGCCTCGTCGATCAGGACATGATCGATGCCGAGATCGAGCTTGTAGTGCACCCAGGCCGCATCGACGTCGGTCAAGAGCGCCAGCGTCTTGTCGATCAGGCCATCATAGTCGAGCAGGCCGCGGCGTTCCTTTTCGGCGGCATAGCGGGTCAGAACGGCATCGGCGACGATCAGCAACGCGGCACTGCGATCGCGGCAGATGACGGCATTGCGCCGATCGAGAATGGCGCAGACCCGCGTCTGTTCCGCGCCGAGACGCTTGACCAGGTCCGCGTCCTTGATCGCCTTGGTCACGATGGATTTGCGCGGATTGCCTTCGTCCGTGCAGAAGATTTCAAGGTAGAGCTCAAGGCGATTGGCGCCGGCAAGCGTTGTCAGCGTCGCGAACCGCCGCGCTTGCTCGCTGTCGGTCTTGTTGCCTTCCATCAATGCCGCCGCAATCGCAGGCCACTCGGAAGATGGAATCAACAAGTCCGTAAACAACTCGGCCTCAATGCTTTCGAGATTCTCCTGCGGCTCCACGCCAAGGGCGAGTGACAGATCGGCGATCGCCGTCTCTACGCTGCCTGCCTTCTCACGCCAGCCGATGATGGCGTCACGCCGGTTAATGGCTTCGCGCACCACGTCGCGAAACGTCTGATCGGCGCCCGCCGTCATGGCGATGCCGAGCGCGCGGCCAAGCGCGCTGTCGAATGCGGAAGCCCCCTCGAGCAGCGCATTGAGCGTCAATTGCTCAAGGAGCTGGGCTTGTGCGGTTTCGTCGAGCACGGTGAAGCGAGCGGCGACGCTTGCTTCGAACGGAAACTGATGCAGAAGCTGCGTGCAGAAGGCGTGGATGGTCTGCACCTTGAGACCCCCCGGCGTATCCAGCGCGCGCGCGAACAGCCGCCGTGCCGAAGCCCGCCGGACCCCGAGCGCCCTGCCCGGCCCCTCGCCGATGGCGGCATCGAGCGCGTCATCGTCGAGCGTGGTCCAGCGCCCGAGCGTGTCGAACACGCGCTTCGCCATGTTGGCGGCGGCCGCCTTGGTGAAGGTGAGGCAAAGGATTTTTTCCGGCGCGACGCCGGCAAGCAGAAGATTGATCACGCGCTGCGCCAGCACGTGCGTCTTGCCCGATCCCGCATTGGCGGCGACCCAAGCCGAAACGGTGGGATCGGAGACTTCGCCCTGTAGCCGCAGCACGTCGGCTGGAATGATGCTCGGCGATCTCATCGGCGTTTTCATGGTGCACCCGGAATATCGTCTTCGGGGCCGCCGGTGCTCGACCATTCCTTGACGCGCGCGAGGTGGTCGTAATCGCCGTAACGCGCCTTCCACATCGGGTGCACCAGCGAACGATAGGGCTCGTTCTCGTCGTCGAAGCGCCGCACCAGCGCCGAAAGTTTTTCCAGCGCACGATCGGCCTGAAGATCCGGCGTACTGTCCTTGAAATCGATCGGGAGGAATTCGCCAGCCCGCGCGCCGCCTTTGAGCGCCACGTAAGCCAGCGCGGCGACTGAGCTACCGGCTGGGATATCCTTAAATCCGCCCTCTCGGAGCATGGCCGCTTCAAGCGTGAGCTGCGGCGCGAGTCCGGTCCGCACCTGCTTTTCGGTTCGTACCGAGCCGGTCTTGTAGTCGAGGATGACAAGGCCGCCGTCGGCGGTGCGCTCGATGCGGTCGGCAATGCCGCTCAGCTTGAACGTGCCATCGCCCAGCGAAATCTCGAGCTCGCCGCGGATTTCGGCAGCGATCAGATTGAAATTCGCGCGGCGGCCGGCCTCCCAACCACCGAGCCATTGCGCGATCCGCTGGAATCGCGGCCACCAGAAAGCGCGGGCTTCGGGGAAGTTTTCGAGCCTCGCGAAATGCTTTCTCCCCATCTCGATAAGTTCGGCCGCCGGATCGGAAGGCAGATTGTTCGCAAAGCGCTCGCTGAAGTCGCGGAGCACCGCATGGATAAGATTGCCGCGCTCGGCGGCGCCCGGCGCGGCGTCGACCTCATCGAGTGGCGCCAGGCGCAAGACGTGCTTGGCATAAATCGTATACGGATCGCGCAACCAGTGTTCGATCTCGGTCACCGAGAGGCGCTTTGGCCGCACCGAACGCGGCGGTTGCGGTGCAGGCCGCGACGCCGGCGTCACGCTGTCGGGCCGGTCGAGCGCGCGCCCCCAGGCGAGATAAACGTTTCCCCGATCGATCGCCGCCTGCCACGGCCGCTCGCCGGCAACGGCGGCGAGGCGCTGGATGAAACGCGAGGGAGCGGTCGGAGCGCCACCCATCTTGGCGGCGCGAGTCAGGATCACTTCGCGGGCGCCTAGCATTTGTGCGAAATCGTGCGCCGAAAGGCCGATGCGGCGCTCCGGCAGGTCGAGACCGAGCTGCTGGCGCATCGGCCGGCTGAGCCACGCGTCGGTTCGGCTCTCCGGCGGCCAGGTGCCCTCGACCAGCCCGCCGAGCACCACGCGGTCGCTGGCGGTGAGCCGCGCTTCAAGGAGGCCGAGGATGCGCACCCGCGCGCCGGGTCGTGGCGACGGGCGCACCACCCGGTCGGCAAGCATAGCGGAAAACAGCTCGGCATAATCGGATGGAGCGATGCTCAGCGCCGCGGCAGCTTCACTTGTCGCCAGTTCGTCGAACGCCTCAGCGAGCTTTGCGCCGTCGGGACCGGTGAAGGCGTGCTCGCGCTTGCCGTCCCGCGACAACGCCCCCACGACGTCACGATGACATGCCACGATATCGCTGAGAGCTCGCTTTTGTTTGCCCATGCTTTCCAGTGGGGCCAGCGCCTTTGCAAGCCCGGCAACGAGATCGGCGGCGGCGGCAAGTTCGCTGTCGGTCAGAGCGGTGCGCGGATCGGAAGGGTGTAGATCGGACGGTTCCTTGCGCCGAAATTTTTCGAGCTGCGCGCGAATAGCGTCGAGCGCGCGGGAAAGCCCAGCGCTGCCGGGACGCGGGCGCGGTCCGCGCAGGATTGCACGCTCAAGCGTCGCAACGGCGCGCGCGGGATCGCGCCACCCGATCCGCAGCAGCGGATGTTTGAGCAAGGCGAGCAAAGTCACCGGAGCAAGCTCGCCGAGCGCCGCGTCGGCCGCGAGTCGGGCAAAGATGCCGGCCGGCGTGTCGGTAAGCGCATCACCGCCCGAATCCTCCGCCGCAATGCTCCAACGTTCGAGCGCGGCGTTGACGCGGCGCGCCAGGGTGCGGTCCGGCGTCACCAGCGCGGTGGTCTTTCCTTCCTCCACCGCTTCGCGCAGCGTGACCGCGATCGCGAGCGCCTCGTCTTCGGCGTTGACCGCTTCGATCATGGTGACGGTGCGGAGCGCCGCTTCTGCGGCCGCCTCGAAGCTCGCATCCGCGGCGCGTTGGCGCCACAGATCGGTCGCCGCCGCTGGCCGCAATACTTCCGAAACCAGCCGCTCGCGTCCGCACGGCTCGGCCAGGCGTTCCACCGCGTCGCGCGCGATCCCGATGCGGGCGAGCAGCGCGTGCATGGCGAATTGCGGATGCCCGGGCGCGGGCAAAATGTCGGCGCGCTCGTCGCCCCCGAACATGCTCCAGGTTTCTTCGTCGAGATCGGTATCGAGACCGGGTAACACCACGGCGCCGTGCGGCAAGCGCGCGATCGTTGCGATCAGTTCGGCGGTTGCCGGAATCGAGCCGGTCGAACCTGCGGCGATGACCGGCGCATCGGTCTTGCGCGCAAGCCGCGCGGCCTCCGCCTTGATCAACGCGTCGCGGCGCGCGGCCGGCTCGATCCAGCCGCGCTCGTCCAGCAGTGCCGGCCAGGCCTCACGCGCGATCTGCAAGAATTCCAACGTCAACTGCCAGTACGGATCGAGGAAGTCCGGGACCAGACCGTCGAGCTTTTCCCACGGCACGCTGCGCATCGTCATGTCGTCCATAAGCCGCGCGAGGTCGTCGGCGAGCGCACAAGCCGCCGCCGGCGTCTGCGCGACGAGCGGAATGCCGCTCGCGCCGCGAACTTTTGGCGCAGTAGCCCATTTGCCGACCAATCGCGCCAATAACAGACGCCGTTCGAGACCGCCGAGCGCTGGCGGAAGCGCCAGTGCATCCGCGGCGATGGCGCCCGATGCCGCCTCGGCGAATGCAATTTCGTCCTCGTCGATATCGCCGATCGCGACAATCCGCGGGAGAATCGCGGCGTCGATATTCAACACGTCGAGAAAAGCATCGCGCGCGAGCCGGCAGGCCCGCCGCGTCGGCAGATAAAGCGTGACGGCGGCGAGCGCGAGCGGATCGTCGGCAAGCTGAAAGCCGAGCTTGCCGCCGGTCAATGCCTTGATCAGCGTCGGCAGAAACGGCGCCGACGGCGGAACGGTGAAGACGTGAGTGCGCATAGCGGCGATCAAATACTCCGTCACCCTGAGGTGCGAGCCAACGGGTCCGGCCCAAAGTGGCCGGCCCGATGACAGGCTCCGCGAGCCTCGAAGGGGACGGCCCAGGTACCTCGGCCGCTCATCCTTCGAGGCCCGCGCTGCGCGCGTGCACCTCAGGATGACAGTTAGGGGCTATCAGACTTTAATGCGTGGCAGCGAGCGCCGCTTCCGCGGCCGCAACCGCCTCCGGCGTGCCCACATGCATCCAAACGCCTTCCAGGCGCAAGCCGAACAGGCGGTCTTTGGCGCCGGCGCGATCGAACAGGCGCGTGAGCGGAAAGGCCCCCGTGGGCGCATCGGCGAACAACGCTGGGGACAGGACGGCCGCGCCGGCATAGACGAACGGCACCACTTCATTTTCACCGCGCCGGCGCAGGCGGCCGTCCGGCAGCATGGTAAAATCACCGCGGCCGACGTAACCGATGCTGTCCGTGGTCGGCGCCAGCAGCAGCAGGGCATCCATCGCTTGCGGATCGAAGGCCTCGGCTAAACGCGTGAAGTTGGGCTTGACGCCGTCGAGCCACACCGTGTCGGAATTGACCAGAAAGAATGGCTCCGCCCCAAGCTGCGGCAGCGCCTTGGCGATACCGCCGCCGGTGCCGAGCAAGGCGCCGCGCTCGTCCGAGATGACGATTTGCGGGCGCTGGCGCGAGGCCAAGTGGCGCTCCAGCGCGTCGGCGAGATGGTGCACATTGACCACGACGCGTTGGACGCCCGCATCGGCGAGACGGTCAAGCGAGTAATCGATCAAGGACTTGCCGCCGATTTCCACCAGCGGTTTCGGGATGTGGCCGTTATACGGCCGCATGCGCGTGCCGAGTCCGGCCGCCAATACGATCGCGCGGTTCGGCATCATGATATCCCCCGACCGACCATCAACATCCGCCGATTCGGCCAATCATAACCCATCTTGCGGCGGGACGTGGGCAGAGTACCAGTCCTTGAGCGCGGCAAGATCAGGATGGGCCAGCGACCGCTGCAAATAGCGCAATAAGCGGGGGATGTGACGCAGATATTGCTGCTTGCCGTCGCGCCGGTCGAGGCGGGCAAAGATGCCGAGGATCTTGGTCGCCCGCTGGGCCGCGAGCGTTGCATAGAGCCTCGCGAACACGGCCGCGTCAAAACGCTGATCGTAGAGGCGGGCGCGCGCATACCGGCTCAGCAGCGCGACCTCCAGCGATTCCGGCACGTCGACGCGTGCGTCCTGCAACAGCGAGGCCACATCATAAGCCCCAGGACCCATCAGCGCGTCCTGAAAGTCCAGAAGCCCGATCCGCGCCACGTTTTCGCGGTCGGGCAGCCATAACAAGTTCGGCGAATGATAATCGCGCAAAACCCAGGTCGCCGGCGCTTCGATCGCCGGCTCGAGCGCTTCGCGCCACAGCGCAATAAACTCTTCGCGCACGCTGCCCCTCGCCGGTGCGTCGACGCTCACCAAATACCAGTCGAGCAGAAGCTCGGCCTCGATCAGGAAGGCCTCCATGTCGTAACGCTGCAGCCGGTACTCGACATGCGGCGCCACCGGCAGCCTTTCCGGCAATTTCCGCCGATGCAACGACACCAGAAGATCGACGGCGGCTTCGTAGCGGGCCTCGATCGGAGCCGGCGGATCGCCTTCGACGATCCGATCGTTGCCGAGATCCTCCATGACGAGCAAGCCGCGATCGAGATCGGCGTGCAGGATCGTCGGCGCCGAGAGGTTGCGATCGCGCAGACCCTGCGCGATCGCGACATAGGGAAGGATGTCTTCGGCGAGATGGGCGATGGCGCTATAGGGCTTGCCGTCGCGTACCGGCGCACCGTCGGGACGGCGCGGCGCGTTCATCAGCACGGTCGTCTGACCGTCAGACGTGAGCCGCTCGAAGATACGTGTCGAGGCGTCGCCGACCATGCGCCGGCGCGGGACGTCACCAAATCCGGATTCGTCAAGGAAGGCGCGCACCTGCGTCATCCGTTCCACGCGTGCGCTAAAGGCGCCATAGCCGACGACGCGCGCATTGCGCGACTCGGGGCTAATTTGCGGCGCCAGCGTGAAGGTAATATCGACCCGATCGGACGGCAGAAAACCGGCCGCGCGATCGGGCCATTCCAGCAGTACCACCGTGTCTTCGGGCAGATCCTCGAACCCAAGTTCGGCGAGTTCGGCCGTGCCCGACAGCCGGTAGAAATCAGCGTGGACGAGCAAAAACCGCGGCAGTTCGTAGCTCTGGATCAACGTAAAGGTCGGACTCGGCACTTCGATGGTGTCGTCGCCGGCGAGATAGCGGATCAGCGCGCGCGCGAATGTCGTCTTGCCGGCGCCGAGGTCGCCCGACAGCGTTACCAGATCGCCGGGCTCGAGGGCCGCGCCGATGTCCATGGCGAAACGCGCCGTCGCCTGCTCGTTCGGCAATGTCACGGTGAAGCTCGCCCCGCCCGAGGCAGTCGGAAACATCGCGCGCTCCGCTGTGCTCAGTAAGTTACCGAGGTTCGCATTGTTGTCCGCTCAGCCGTGAATGGCGACCACGATGCAGCAAATCGCCCAGAACAAGCAGTACTCATAGCCACCAATGTTCCAAAGCCACTTCCCCCCGCTGTAGCGCCACACTGACCAGGCCGCGACGGACAGAAACACCGCCTCGAGCAGCGCGACATAGCGTGTGTAAATCGCCAGCACCATGCCGGTCGCGCAAATGATCTCGATCACAATACAGGAAAAAACCCACCCTCTCGGAGGATACAGCCTGAAATCGCGGTAGAGCTTATAGGTGAATTCGAGATTGCTCGCTTTGGCATAGAGATGTGGCAGTAGGAACAAGCCGCAAATAAGCCGCAAGATGTTGAACTCGTTGGTCAGATCGAAATTCTGATAGAGGCTCATCTTAACAACCGCGGCACTACGCTGCCGTCAGCTTGGCGACCCCGCCGAACGGGAATGTGCAGGTCACGGTCGTGCCCTCGCCGACCACGGAGGAAATTTCGACCGTGCCGCCGTGCAGCTCGACGAACGAGCGGACCAGCGAGAGGCCGATTCCCGTGCCGCGATGATGCGAGCCGAGCGAATGGGTCTCGAACCAGTCGAATACCTTTTCCAGGACCTCGGACGGAATGCCCGGCCCGTGATCCGTCACCGCGAAAACCAAAGCGTCGGCGCGCCGCTCCGCCAGGAGCATAACGGTTCCGCCGGGAGGCGAGAAGCTCACGGCGTTGGCCAGCAGGTTGAACAGGATCTGCCGCACGCGCCGCTCGTCGGCGATGAAGCTGCCGACGTCGTTTGCGGTTTGCATTTCGAGGACGAGGCCTGAGCTCACCAGCCGGTCCTGTACGCCTTCGGCAGCCGACGCCATGGTCTGCCGGATGTCGACAGGTCCGAGATTGAGCTGCATGCGGCCGGCGTCGATGGTCGCGAGATCGAGAATGTTGTTGATCAGCGCAAGCAGCGTGTTGGTCGAGACCGTGATGTAGTCGAGATATTCGCGTTGCTTCGGCGCCAGCGGACCCGTGCTCGGGTCGCCGAGCAGGTGGACAAAGCCGATGATGTTAGTGAGCGGAGAGCGCAACTCGTAGGACACGTGATGGACGAAATCGATCTTGATCTTGTCGGCATCCTCGAGCGCCTCGTTGCGTTCACGCAGCGCGCGCTCGACATTCACCGAGTCGGTGACATCGTGGAATGTCACCAATGTGGCGCCGTCGGGAAGCGGCACGGTCGTGCAATCGACCACGCTGCCGTCGCGCCGCTCCAGCCGTCCCGATATCGCCGTGCGGCTGTCGATCGCAGTCACGACTTGCCGCAGCGCCTGCCAAGTGGCGTTGTCACCATGAAGCGGCTGGCACAAAGCGGAAATCGTTTCGATGTGCGGCCGCTCAGCCAGGGTCTGCGGCGATAACCCCCACATGCGGGCGAAAGCGGAATTGGACAATCGGACGCGGCCGTCGCTGGCGAACACGGCAACCCCTTCGGCGAGGTTGTCGAGCGTTTCGCCTTGAACGCGGATCAGCTCCTGGAAACGCCGCTCGAGATCGAGACGCTCGGTGACGTCGTTAAACAGATAGGTAACGCCGCCGTCAGGATTGGGAGTGGTGACGACGCGCAATGTTCGCCCGTCGGGCAGATGCCAGGTGTGTTCCTGCGCTTCCATGGCGCGATAGGCGGCATGGAGCTGCGCCTTCCATTGCCGGAAGTCCTGCTCCTCGGGCAGCTTGCGGGCGGCGCGCAATTCCTCGAGCACCGCCGAATCCGTCGGCACCTGATCGAGATAGAACGCATCGAGGTTCCACAGCGCGCGATAGGCGGCATTGTAGAATGTCAGTTTTTGATTGGCGTCGAACATGGCGACGCCGGTTGAAAGCGCATCGAGGATGCGGCGGTGTGCATCGACCATCCGGGCGAGCGCGCTGCGCATGGTTTCCGCTTCGGTGGCATCGATGCCGATCCCGGCAGTGCCGGGATCGGTCCGAAAATCGAGCACATCGAAGCTGCGCCGCGCTCCAGCGACGATGGCGGGCAGGCGGCCCGCATAGGCCCCCGCAAGGGTGCGTTCACGCGCGATGTTGTCCCGCGCGGTGCTGTCGAGGAGTTCGAGGCTTCGTTCGACGGCGTCGGCTGTATCGCGGGCTTCGACCGCCCGCGCATAGGCAGCATTGACGAAGGTCAGCCGCCCGGCCGCGTCGCGGGTCCACACCGGCGACGGCAGCCTCTCGACCAGCGCGCGTAGCGAGGCGACTTCGTTCAGCAACGCTTCGTGACGCCCGGCGAGGTCCAGGAGGTCGCGCTTGACGCCGCTGGCGTCCTTGAGACGAAGCACCGCGCGCCCGGCAATGGCGCGGCCTTGCGCCTCGATCGGCCGGCCGCCGAGCGTCGTGAACGCCATCGAAAAGGCTTCGCCGCGCGTTCGCAGCGCCTCGACGGCCCGCTCCATGGCCGTCGCCTTGGCGCCGTCGAGCCAACTGCCGAAGGCAAGCACGCGATACGGCGCGGAAGCGCCGACGACCGCAGGATCGCCCTCGATGGTGGGTTCATCGGATGCCGCCGGCCAATCCACCATCACCTGCGGCTCCGACAGCAGCAAGGCGTTGGCGCGGTCGAGGCCGGCGCGAAGCGCTGCGATCTCGTCGTGCGATGAAGCCTCCAGTCGCGTCGATCGCACCCGCGCCCGCAGCAGCATGATGGCCGTGACCACCGCGAATAATAATAGGCCAACGAGCAGCACCAGCACGGCGATCTCATGGCTGTCGATGCTGCGCGAGGCGCCGAGGACAAGTTCATGCAACACGAGCCCTGGCTGCTCCTCTGCGTGGGCCGGCAAGGGCGAGACGAAGCCAATGGCTACAGGGAATCCGCCAAGCCACGGACGAGCATAGCCCCCGCTCCTCCGGATCGTGTCCGGCATGCCCTTTTTGCCTCTGCTGGCAGCCACCGCCGACGCCAGCGGGTCCATCGCAAGCGCGCCCGCGAATCGCTCGACTTTACTCTCAAGCGGAATCGCGCCGAAAGAGTCCAGATCGTGAACGGCGTGACACCACCGCGGCGACAGGGAAGAACGTCGCTCACGGCGAATGGTTCGTCGCGGGAACAAGAGATTAGTCGCGATCACCCTTTGTTTTCGAAGCTATTCCAGTAGAACCAAACCCACCCGTTGCCCGTTCAGTCGAGTCCAGGTCGTTCGACTCGACAAGGACCGCGTGCTTGACCGGCGCGATCACGATCTGCGCGATCCGCATGCCGCGCTGAACGACGAACGGCTCGGTTCCCAAATTTACAAGAATAACCTGTAATTCGCCGCGGTAGTCGGCATCGATCGTGCCTGGAGAGTTGAGGACGGTAACGCCATGGCGGATGGCGAGTCCTGACCGCGGCCGGACTTGGCCTTCATGGCCAAGCGGCAGCGAAATGGCGATGCCGGTGGAGATCAATGCTCGCGCCCCCGGCGCGATCTCAACCGGCGCATCCGCGGCCACGGCGGCGAGGAGATCGAGACCGGCGGCTGCCCCACTTTGGTATTCCGGAAGCGGCAGATCCGCGCCATGCGGCAACCGCATGATGCGCACCTCGATGCGACCGTCGGCGCTCACCGCTTTGCTTCCTCAAGTGCGGCAGCGATCCGCACGACCAGCGCACGCGCCACCTCGTCCTTCGACTGCGGCGGCCAGGATTCGACGACGTCCGCCGTAACAACGTGAATGGTGTTGCTGTCGCCGCCCATGATTCCGGTCTCGGGAGAGACGTCATTGGCGAGGATCCAGTCGCAGCCTTTCTTCAGGAGCTTCGCCTTTGCGTTAGCGACGACGTGATCGGTCTCGGCAGCAAAACCGACGACGAGGCGCGGACGGCCGGACTTGCGGTGGGCGATGGTGGAAAGGATATCGGGATTTTCCACCAGCTCGATCGTCGGCGGCCGACCGTGCTTCTTGATCTTGCTTTGACTCATCTGCTGCGGGCGCCAGTCGGCGACGGCTGCGTTGAACACGGCGACATCGGCCGGCAGCGCCTTCTCGACCGCCGCCAGCATCTGCCGCGCGGTTTCAACGTGAACAGCCGAAACGCCGGGCGGATCGGGCAGGTTCACCGGGCCGCTGACGAGCACGACTTCGGCGCCCGCCGCAGCGGCTGCGGCGGCAATGGCGTGGCCCTGCTTGCCAGACGAACGGTTGGCGAGAACGCGCACCGGATCGATCGGCTCGCTGGTCGGCCCGGAGGTGACCAGCACGCGCTTGCCGGCGAGCGCTCCGGCGCCCCGGATGATCGCCAATGCCGCGGACGCGATTTCGAGCGGCTCGGCCATGCGGCCGATCCCGGCTTCGCCGCGCTCGGCCATTTCGCCGGCATTCGGACCGACGACGCGAACGCCGTCCGCTGTCAATTGCGCCAGATTGCGCTGTGTCGCTTTGGCGGCCCACATATACGGATTCATCGCCGGCGCGATCAGCACGGGCTTGTCGGTCGCGAGCAAGACGGCGGTCGCTAGATCGCTCGCATGACCATGTGCGACGCGCGCGATCAAGTCGGCCGTCGCTGGGGCGACGACGACGAGGTCGGTGTCGCGCGCCATGCGAATGTGGCCGACATCAAACTCGCTCGTCGGATCGAACAGATCGGTATAGGCGCGCTCGCCTGCCAGTGCCCCTACGGAAAGCGGTGTCACGAAATGCTGCGCGGCGGCGGTGAGAATGCAGCGCACCTGCGCGCCGCGCTCCTGCAAGCGCCGGATGAGATCGAGCGATTTATACGCGGCAATGCCGCCGCCGATGATGAGGAGAATGCGCTTCGTCTCCGCCGTGACCGCGCGTGCCTTCTGCCATCCCGGCTGAGTAGGCGGATTGATCAGATCCAAGGTTTCGAGGCCGTTTTCCTCCGCCGCCTGGCGTAGGATGACACGCACCTCGTCTTCCATCGACCGGCTGTGCCGCGCCGCGCGCAGCCGCAACAGCCGCTTGAGCTTGTCGTCGAGCTGCCGGACGGTAAGACTGGCCATCGGCATTTCCCAAATGGATGAGGATGTTAGCGCACATCCGAGTGCATTGCAATCAGTGCAATCACCGGATCAGCAGGAGGACGATCCAGAGCAGCAGCCCCGCGATCGCCCACAGCGCGATGACGCCCCAGCGATTACCGCGCGCTTCGGACTTACCGATCTCCCCAATAGTGTGTGGCGACAGCACGAGGCCGTCGCGCGTCATCTCGTCGAGGTGGTCGAGCAGGCGGGCGCCGCGCGTCAGTAGTCCCGGCGCGTTGCTGATAAAGCGTCCGATCTCGCCAGCGCCTTGCACCGCGCCTTCGAGCTTGCCGGCGGGGCCGAGATTGCGCGTCATCCATTCGCGCACGACAGGCTCGGCCGTCGACCACATGTCGAGCTTGGGATCGAATGAGCGGGCCACGCCCTCGACCACCACCATGGTTTTTTGCAACAGCAGCAATTCCGGCCGCGTGCGCATGTCGAACAGGCTGGTGACCTCGAACAGCAACGTGAGCAGCTTTGCCATCGAAATGTCTTCGGCGGTGCGGCTATGGATCGGCTCACCGATGGCGCGGATCGCCTGCGCAAAGCTTTCGACCGAATGGGTCGGCGGTACATAGCCGGCCTCGAAATGAACCTCGGCCGTTCTGTGGTAGTCGCGGGTGATGAACCCGTGCAGGATTTCGGCAAGAAACAAACGTTCCTTCGCGCCGAGCCGGCCCATGATGCCGAAATCGACGGCAATGAGCCGCCCGTCATCGTCGACGAACAGATTTCCCGGGTGCATGTCGGCGTGAAAGAAGCCGTCGCGCAGCGCGTGGCGGAGAAACGTCTGGATCAGCGAACGCGCGAGCTGCGGCAGGTCGAAGCCTTTGGCGATTAGACGCGCGCGATCCGACAGCGGCGTCGCGTCGATCCATTCCAGCGTCAGGACTTCTTTGGTGGTGCGATCCCAGTCGACCGTGGGAACGCGGAAATCCGGATCGTCTTTAGTGTTCTCCGCCATTTCCGACAGCGCGGCCGCCTCCAGGCGGAAATCCATCTCGAGCGTGACCGAACGCCGCAACGTATCGACGACCTCGACCAGCCGCAGCCGCCGCGCCTCGGCGGAAAACTCCTCGGCGTGATGCGCGACGTAGTCGAAGGCGCGCAAATCGGCGTGGAAACGGCGTTCGACACCGGGCCGCAGCACTTTGACGGCGACCGCGTGCGTGCCGGCGCTCGTCGCGACCTCGGCCCGATGCACCTGCGCAATCGAGGCGGCGGCGACCGGCGGACCGAAGCTGGCAAACACCGAATTGAGGGGCTTGCCGAACGAAGCGGCCACCGCCGCTTCCGCCTGCTGCTGCGGGAACGGCAGCATCTGGTCCTGCAGCCGCTCCAAGTCGTGGGCGAGCGCCGCCCCCACGACGTCCGGGCGCGTCGCCAGAAACTGGCCGAGCTTGACGTAGCTCGGGCCGAGCCGCGTGAGCGCCGCGGACAAGCGCGTCTCGACCGCGCCGCTCGACGGCCGTTCGATCAAGCGCAGGATTCGAATGAGCGGACGCGCCGCCGGCGGCACGACTGAAGGATCGATCGCGCCGAACACGCCTTCGCGGGCGAAGATAAAGCCGGCGCGGCCGAGGCGGAGAAGATGCGCGGGAGCGGAGATCACAAACGCCAGCCGGAATGCAAAGCCACGACGCCGCCGGTCATGATGTGATGCGAGACGCGCGCAAAACCCGCCGCGCGCATCATGGCGGCGAAATCCGGCGGCTTCGGAAAGCGGCGGATCGATTCCACCAGATAGCGATAGGAGTCCGCATCGCCGGCAACCACACGGCCGAGCGCGGGAATGACATTGAACGAATAGAGGTCGTAGAGCCTGTCGAGGCCAGGAACATTCACCGCGGAAAATTCAAGGCAAAGAAATCGGCCGCCGATCTTGAGCACGCGATACGCCTCGGCCAGCGCGGCGTCGATACGCGGCACGTTGCGGATACCGAAGGCGATGGTTGCGGCGTCAAAGCTGCGATCCTTGAACGGCAGCGCCTCGGCGTTGGCTTCCGTGAACGCGACACGGTCGCCGAGCCCACGCGTCGCGGCACGCTCGGCTCCGACGGCGAGCATGTCCGGATTGATGTCGCAGACTGTTGCGCGGGTCTCTTTGCCACCGGCGGCGATGACGCGAAATGCGACGTCGCCGGTGCCGCCGGCGATGTCGATGAGCGTGAACGGCCGGCTCTTGGGCGGATTTACGGCGGTGACCAACGCGTCCTTCCAGGCGCGATGCAACCCGAACGACATCAAGTCGTTCATCAGATCGTAGCGGCGCGCGACGCTGCGGAATACGTCGTCGACCAGCGCCTGCTTGTCCGTGAGCGGCACCTGGCGCGAGCCGAACGGGGCGGTGTCAGCCATCCTTGGTTTCCTTTTCAGCGAAACCATAGCGCGGCGGCGCAAGCGACGCTATGTCTGGCAAATTAGCCCTGTCGCGGCGATCCAAGCTGGTTGAACGATGCCCGAACTTCCCGAAGTCGAGACGGTACGCCGCGGTCTTGCGCCGGCGATGGAGGGAGCGCGCTTCACCAAAATCGAGGTGCATCGCGGCGATCTGCGCTGGCCGCTGCCAAAGGATTTCGCGCAGCGCCTGCAGGGCAAGACCGTGAGCGGCTTGGGCCGGCGGGCAAAATATCTGCTCGCCGATCTTTCGTCCGGCGACGTGCTGCTCATGCATCTCGGCATGTCCGGTTCGTTTCATGTGTTCCGCAAATCCGGCGACAAGGAGCTCGGCCGCTATTACCACGAGCGCGCGAAACACGCGGCGCACGACCACGTCGTGTTTCATATGTCCTCCGGCGCCATCGTGACGTTCAACGATCCGCGCCGCTTCGGCTCGATGAAAATCGTCGCGCGCGAAAAGCTCGACGCGGAACCGCTGCTCAACAGGCTCGGCCCCGAACCGCTCGGCAACGCCTTCGATGCCGCCATGCTGGCGGCGGCCTGCAAGGGCAAGAAAACAAGCCTCAAGGCGGCGCTGCTGGACCAGCGCGTGGTCGCGGGCCTCGGCAACATCTATGTCTGCGAGGCGCTGCACCGCGCGCGGCTTTCGCCCACACGCCTGGCCTCGACCATCGCGACCAAAACCGGGGCGGCCAACGAACGCGCCGTGCGTTTGGTCGAGGGCATTAAGGCGGTGCTCAACGATGCGATCAAGGCTGGCGGCTCGTCGCTGCGCGATCACAAACGCCCTGACGGCGATCTGGGCCTGTTCCAGCACCATTTCCGCGTCTACGACCGCGAGGGCGAAAAATGCCCGACGCCCGGCTGCCGCGGCACCGTCAAGCGCATCGTGCAGAATGGGCGCTCGACGTTTTATTGTCCGGTGTGCCAGAAGTGAAACCAGCGAAGACAAATCCGGGATAGGCCATGAGTTACGAGAACATCATCGTAGAGACCCGCGGCAAAGTCGGATTGATCCGGCTCAATCGTCCGCAGGCGCTGAACGCGCTCAACAGAACGCTGGTCGGCGAGGTGACGAAAGCAATCGAGGCGTTCGAGGCCGACGCCAATATCGGCTGCATGGTGATCACCGGCTCGGACAAGGCGTTCGCCGCCGGCGCCGATATCAAGGAGATGGCGGACAAGACATTCGCCGACGCTTTCCTCGGCGACTTTGCGGCAAGTTGGGATCGCGCCGCGACCGCGCGCAAGCCGATTATCGCCGCAGTCGCCGGTTTTGCGCTCGGCGGCGGCTGTGAGCTTGCCATGCAGTGCGATCTCATCATCGCCGCCGACAACGCCAAATTCGGTCAGCCCGAGATCAAGCTCGGCGTCATCCCCGGCATCGGCGGCACGCAGCGATTGACCCGCGCGGTCGGCAAGGCAAAGGCGATGGACCTCATCCTCACCGGCCGGATGATGGACGCGCAGGAAGCCGAGCACGCCGGCCTGGTCGCGCGCATCTTGCCGCTCGCGAGCCTGCTGGAGGAGGCGATCAAGATCGCCGAAACCATCGCCTCGATGTCGCTGCCTTCGGTGCTGGCGGCGAAGGAGGCGGTCAACCGCTCGTTCGAGACCTCGCTCGCCGAAGGCATCCGCTTCGAACGCCGGGTGTTTCACGCGCTGTTCGCGACCGCCGATCAGAAGGAAGGCATGGCCGCTTTCATCGCCAAGCGGCCGCCGAAATTCGAGAACAGGTGACAGGTGTGTCATGTTCCGCAAAGGCGAAGCATCCAAGACGTGTGCTCGTAAATCGTCATCCGTGAGCAATGCTTGGGCGATGTCCGCCTAGCCGTCGAAAGCGGAGTCTCTGCCGCCTTAAGAAAATGTCTGCGGCTGGGCCCGATAGCAGACATCTCCACCAATTCAATCCCTTGTCGGCAGCGTCATCCATTCGCAATGAAAATCCGCTACGCTGCTCGTCCCCTATGGGATTTAAGAGTTTTTGGTCTACATAAGTCTATGAAATAACGCGATAATTCCAAGAAACGCTTCTATTTGGAAAAAGAATTGCAAATTTTCCGGAACTTTATCTCCCGGAGCGAGTCCTACCTTTGCCCTGATAGCCGCAGGTAGGGCTCTGATAGCCGTGAACGGCAGGAAGAGTGCTCGGAGCCGCGGTGCGTTAATTGTCTCGGCCGAAAGAGTTTGGATGGCCGTGATATTGGTTGTCGAGGACGATGTATTTATCCGCCAAGTCGCGGAAATGATGATTCAGGATTGGGGCCACGATATACTTTCCGCCAGCGACGCAGACGAGGCGCTTTTGTTCCTGCGATCACCTCAACACATTGACGCACTCTTTACCGACGTCTATCTGAAAAATGCGGTCCTTGGCGGGTGTGAACTTGCTCACCAAGCCATCGAGCTTCGGCCGAAATTGCGCGTGCTCTACACGACAGGAAATTTTGTTACCGACAAAATGAAAGCTTTGTTCGTTGAAGGCACGCAATTGCTTCGTAAACCATACACGCAACATCAGCTCGAAGACTGTGTTACGGCTCTGCTCGCGGCGTGATGTCGAAGTCGGGGATTTGATGAGGGAAAATGGCGGTATCCGATATTGCTGCGAGCGACATCGTTGAGACCGTGCCCAGCGCGCTCATCGTTCTCGACAGAAATTTAACATCACATCTGCGAATCGTGCATTCTATCAAACGTTCCGCACGAGCGCCGATGAGACCGAGGGATGTCATATTTACGACCTCGGAAACCGCCAGTGGGATATCCCCGCGCTACGCACCCTGCTCGAGAGCGTGATCCCGCATCGTGCATCAGTCGAAGGGTTCGAAGTCGAGCATAATTTTCCCATCATTGGCCAGCGCACAATGCTGGTCAATGCCCGCAAAATTTTTCGCCCTGGCGACCATGACGGTTCCATTCTGCTCGCTATCGAGGATGTCAGCGAGGAGCGCGCTGCCCGGGGTGAAAGCAAGCGCTACTGGCACCTGATCCAAAGTATCGTCGACACGATCCGCGATCCCCTGGTCGTGCTCGAAAGCGACATGACGATAGTGACTGCGAGCAAGGCTTTTTTGACGATATTCGGGATTACCGAGGCGGAGACTCATGGGCGGCGCGTTGCGGAACTTGGCCAGCATCAATGGGATGTACCGGCGCTTCGCCATTTGATGGAGAAGGTCCTCCCGGAAAACAAGCCCATCGAAAGTTTCGAAATCGAGGATAATTTTCCGGGGCTCGGCCGCCGTGTGTTCAATCTGAATGCTCGGAAAATTTCTCAACCGGGGAACCATGCCCATCGGATGCTCCTCGTCTTCGAGGACATCACGGACCGCAAGCAACGAGAGCGCGACGCTCTGAGCCTGACGAACGAAATCTCTCACCGGATCAAGAATAACTTGCAGATCGTCGTCGGCTTGATCGCCTACGAAGCCAAATGGACGGCAGCTCCGTGCGTTCAAGGCTATAAAGCCATGCAGGCACGCATCGGAGCCATTGCCGAGCTTTACGACTTGATATCTCAATCTAGTCGCGGCCAGACTGTCGCCGTGGACGCGTATCTGCGGGAAATCGCCAAGACGATGTCAGCGAGCCTCATTGGAACCATGTCGGGCATCGAAATAGAGGTTAAGGCCGAGCCGTTGGAAATCGACCCTGATCGTGCCGTACCCTTTGGCCTTCTGGTCAATGAGCTTGCGACGAACGCCATCAAGCATGCTTTTCCGCAGGGGGCAGGACATATCACGCTGAGCGTGGAAAAGGTCGGCGATCAAATTGAGCTAATCGTTGCCGATGACGGTGTGGGTATGAAGGATAAGGATTCTGTGAAGGTTCCGGAGAAACGTGGTTCTGACTACGTGGCTATCTTCGTGCGTCAGCTTGGCGGCACGATCGCCCCGTCGGTATCGGAAGGAACTGGAACGATCGTTAGAATACGACTTCCCTTGCTCCTGATCCCAGGGGGTGCCGAGCGCGTAGCTGCATAGCGCGCCTTCAGGCAGCAAGCGTAGCTTCCTCACGTGTAGCCGCCATTGACGCGGATGACTTGTCCGTTGATCCAGCCGCCCTCTCGACCAGCGAGAAGCGATACGATGCCGACGATATCTTCGATTTCGCCGATCCGTCCGAGGGGAGCCATCTTGCTGATGGACGCAATCAGCTCCTCACTCTTGCCGTTCAAAAACAGTTCAGTCGCGACCGGCCCCGGCGCCACCGCATTTGACGGTGATCTTGCGCGGTCCAAGTTCATTCGCCAGAACTCGCGTGAGACCTTCGACCCCTGCCTTCGAAGCGATATAGGCACCATACGACGGGAAACTCTTTCCCAAGACGCTGCTTGAGAAAACAATAATTCGGCCGCCGTCAACGACGTGATTCGCCGCTTCGCTCATGACGAGATAGCGGCCGCGAAGGTTCGTCGCGATAACTTTGTCGAAATTTTCGATGTCGCCCTTCCGGATTGGGGCGAGCAGCATGATACCTGCGCTGTTCACGACAACAGGGGACCTCGAATAATTGCCGTAGCTGGGAATCGCGGGCATCTTTGGGGTGAACAGCACAGACCCGAAACGAGAACAAAGCCGAATCATTCGCGGGTAAATTCGCGGCGCCTGACGATCCGTGGCAATTATTCGAGGTCCCCAACAGTGATTTCCCCAAACGCGGACTTCGCCTTCTCGAAAAGCTGCGCGACCTCGGCCACCTTCGAGATATCTGCGCCAACCGCAATTGCCGTACCGCCGGCGGCCTCGATGCGCTTGACTGTTTCCTCTGCCTTCGCAGGGTTTCCAGCATAATGCGCGACAACTGCAAAGCCGTCCTTGGCCAAACGTTCTGCGACGGCCTTGGCCGATGCCGCCTGATGCTCCGGTTATGATTGCTGTTCGTGTCATGTGCTTGATCCTCCTGCTGAACGGGTGTGTGCGCGCCCCTTCCTTACGCCGTTGCGGTTTAGCCGCGCTCCCGCATCGCAGCCAACGGACGCCAAGGTCATTAGCGAGAAGCGCTCACTTCCGCACGCAGATCACGCGCACGACGGACTGATCCGCAGCTTGGCCAGCCGCGGCGGCGGGCTTCACATGCTGCGCCAGCAAGAACGCGCGGATCGCGTCGGCCGGCACGAGCGTCGCCGCTTGAGTGGCGCCCCCGGCGCCGATCGACGGTTTGAGGTCGGCCACGCCAGCGACGACCGGCGGTTTGAAGTCCACCATGCCGGCCACGCGGCCGCGGGCGTCGATTGCCGCCGCGCCGGAGAAGCCGGGTTTCGGCAAAGGCTCGATGCCCTGCGGGGTAATACGGGCCGGAACGCTGGCCGGTTCGGCGTCGCCGGTCTGAGCCAGCGGATCGGGAACGCCAACGAGCGTTAGGTCGCCGCTTTGGCCGCTCTCGTCGGCGAGCATCGCCGCAACGAGATTGCGCGCGCCATAGAGGCGCAGCAGCGCGAGATCGTTCGCCTTGTCCTCGGCGACGCGCTCGGCATGACCGAAAGGAGGCACCGCGATGGCCTGACAGTCATCGGTGAGGTGCGCCGGCGCGATGAGGTCGCCGGCGCTGCTCACCACGATCGCGGTGCCGTATTCGACCCGCCGCCGCAATCCCGCGGGCGGCGCGGCGTTGGGATCGGGAAATCCGACGAACGCATTTGCCACCGCGACCGCGACACGGCTCATGGTGCCTTCGGTCGCCTGGTCATACTGCACGGTAACGCCACGCACTTCGCCGCCGTGCGCCTCCGCGCGCACCAAAAAGTATTTCAGCCCCTGCGTTCCAAGGATGATGAAGGAGTCGGGCTTGAGCATGCTCGACGTGATTTGCCGGTGCGACGCCCTTTTCTCTTCGTCGAACAGCGCCGGCAAAGCCGCCTCGGTCAGGCGAAATGTCTCGACCTGAATCTGCCCTTGTGTCGAAGTCCAGCGGCTGCCGGTGCGCGAGGTGCCGGCATGGGGCACAAGCTTCTCGGGCACGCCGAGACGCGCACCGGTCCTTGGATCCTCGATGAGCTGCCAGCCGACAGCCTCGGCGGAAAAGCTCGGCACCTCGGCAAGTGGATCGGTGTCCTCCTTGGCGCGGCGGGCCGCGACATGCGGTTTCTTCGCCGCCGGCTTCTTGGCCGCGACCGGTTGCGCCGCCGCGGGCGCCGTCGGCTTGCTCGCGTCTATCGCGAGCGCCGGCGCGCTTGCCGCGATGAGGCCGACAATGATGGCCGCCGCCCGAATGTCCATGATCGCACCCGCCCCCGATTGTCAAGCGTAACCGAACCCAGTGCGGAGGCCAAACGCGGCAGCAACTTTTCGCCGGCGGCGAGTTTGGCGCGGTGGTGGTTCCGCGCGTCATTCGCACTTATGTTGGCGTCATGCTCAGCGCCGACGAACTCGAACGCTATGCACGCCACATCGTGCTGCAAGAGGTGGGCGGGCCAGGACAGGCCGCGCTCGGCCGCGCTCGGGTATTGGTGGTCGGCGCCGGCGGGCTTGGCGCGCCGATGCTGCTTTACCTTGCCGCCGCCGGAATCGGCACGATTGGCGTCATTGACGACGATGTCGTCTCGCTGTCGAACCTGCAGCGGCAAGTGATCCACGCCACGCCAGATTTAGGCATGTCAAAGGTCGACAGCGCCGCGGCCGTGATCAACCGGCTCAACCCGCACGTCGCCGTCGAGACCCACGGCGTCAGGCTGACTGCGCAAAACGCGCTGGACCTGATCGGCCGCTACGATCTGGTCACCGACGGTTCCGACAATTTCGCCACCCGCTATCTGGTCTCGGACGCCTGCTACTTCGCCAAGAAGCCGCTGGTGACTGCCGCGCTCGGCCCGTTCGACGGCACGCTCACCACCATCCGCGCCCATGAGCGCAGCGCCGACGGCAAGCCAAACCCGACCTATCGGTGTCTTTTTCCCGAACCGCCGCCGCCCGGCACCGTGCCGGCCTGCGCGGAGGCGGGCGTGCTCGGCGCGCTGGCCGGCGTGGTCGGCTCGATGGCGGCGCTTGAAGTGATCCGCGAGATCGTCGGCTTCGGCGAGGGGCTGGTCGGCCGCCTCATCATGCTCGACGCGCGCGCCATGCGCTTCGAGACGTTGCGTTATGAATGGGACCCGGCGAACCCGCTGACCGGCGAGAGTCCAGCGATCCACGATTTATCGGCGTACACGTAAGCTGCGTCATTGCGAGCACAGCGAAGCAATCCAGTCGCCCCCTCCGTCGCTTCGCTCCTGGCAACTACGAATGATCACTTGCTCCACGTCGCCATGATGGTCGAGCCTCGCAGCACCGACCATTTGTTGTCGCCGGCGCTGACTACGGTGAAGCAGGTTTCCTTGGCGCCTTTCCAGTTGGTGCAGAAGCCGTCCTTCGAGAGCTTCCAGGTGCCCTCACCCCGGTGGCCGGTGCCGACCGGCTCGCGCTTCATCTTGCCGTCCGCCATGAAGGTCATCTTGAATTTGAGGCTGGAAGGCGTCGAGGCGGTGAACGGCTGACCGTTGAAGAACGTCGTCTGGATGTCGCTCGGCGAAAGTTTTGTCGGCGTCGCGGCCGTTGCGGCCGCGACGTGAAGGACACACATTGCGATTGCGGTTACGACGCTCGCGAGAGCTGCGCGCATGATGTGCCTCCGAAGCTCATGATTCGAGAGCGTCATGATATGCAATTTCATCGTGTATTCCGACAGCTCATTTATCTGGCTTGACCATGATAGACGCTGTTTGGCCGCATGTCGGTAGCGGACGCCACCCGGTTCGACATGTTGAAGAAGCCGGCGACCGCGGCGATGTCCCAGATATCGCGGTCGGTAAAGCCGGCGCGACGTAATTCCTCGCGATCCCGTTCCTCGATCCGCCACGGCTCGGCGGTCAGCTTGACGGCGAAGTCGAGCATGGCGCGCTCGCGCCGCGGCAGCCGCGCGGCACGATAGTTCATCGCCATCAGCTCCCCCAGCGCCGGATCGCCCGAGAGCTGACGCACCGCGGCACCGTGGGCGACCAGGCAGTAATAGCATTGGTTATGCGACGAGACCGCGACCGCGATCATCTCGCGCTCGAGCTTGGTCAAGCCCGACGGCGCCAGCATCAAGTCGTTGTACATGGCGACGAAGGCGGCAAGCTTCGCCGGGTCGAAGGCATAAGCCTTCAGCACGTTGGGTACGAAGCCAAGCTTCTCCTCGCATTTGGCGAAGTACGCGGCCATTTCAGGGGAAAGCTGTTCCGGCGGCAGATCAAGCGCGGTGATGACGGTGTCGTCGCCTGCCGTCGCCGGGATGCGAAGTTTCGGCGCCCGCACATCGCGGGCGGTTTTGCTGTTGCGCTTGGCCATCAAAGTCCCTTCCGGCTGTCCTGCTTGTCACACCGCTGTCGCAGCAGTGGATAGAGTGACATTATAGATTGTTACGGTAGCGGATGTGGGCGCTGCGCGGGTAATATCGCAGGAAACGCGCCTAATGTGGTGGATTTGAAGTTCCTACGGTCTGGTGGGCAAGCTCGCATAGGAACTTCAAATCCAAACCCCGCACTAGGATCATAACTTTGCTAGTGTCCTCTTAGATTTCGAAGTTCGCATAAGAATGTGCGGCGAACACTTGCGAACTTCGGAACCGGGACATCAGCGCCGAAGAGGGGGAAAGCATGGCCGTCCAGAACATTCCCCGCCCCGATGACGATTCCGCAGGCGCGACACGCGTTAGCGCGGCTGCCGCGTTGCTTGCCGGGCGCAGACGCGACATCCCGCGCGACTTCCTTGCCGAATTATATGGCCACGCGGCGCCCGACGATCTCGAACGTTACGGTCCGGAGGAGCTTGCCGGAATTGCCGAGCAGTCGTGGTCGTTTCTCCTGGAGCGTAAGCCCGGAACGCCAAAGATCGGTTTTGCGCCGGCCCGTTCGCCGCGCGGCGCGGCGGTGCTCGACATCCTCAACGACGATATGCCCTTCTTGGTCGACTCGGTCCTCGGCGAGCTCAGCGAACGCGGCCTCGACATCCGCCTGCTGGTTCATCCGGTCTTCACCGTCGATCGCGACGAGGCGGGAAGGCTCACCGCGTTTAAGGGAACGCGCAAGGGCGAGGGCCGCCGCGAAAGCTTCATCCACGTCCATGTCGCAGGCATGGATGATGCGGCGCATAGAGCCGAAATCGTGCGCGCGCTCGAAGACGTCCTCGCGGATGTGCGGGTGTCCGTGCAGGATTGGCGGCCGATGCTGGCGCGCGCCAGCGAGGTCGCGGCGGAATTAAAGGCCAATCCGCCGCCGCTTCCCGCCGATGAGATCGCCGAAGCGGTCCAGTTTCTGCAATGGATCGCGGCGGACAATTTCACGCTGCTTGGTGCGCGCGACTACGCCTACACCGACAGCGAGCACGCGCTGGAGCCGAAATTCGAGACCGGCCTTGGCCTCTTACGATCGCGCGACATGCGGCTCCTGCGCCGCGGCGATCAGCTCGTGACCATCACACCCGAAATCCGCGAGTTTCTGAAAGAGCCAAAGCTGCTGATTATGACCAAGGCCGCGGCGCGCTCGCGCGTGCACCGGCGCGTCCATTTGGACTATATCGGCGTGAAGCGCTTCGACCGCGACGGCAACCTGGTCGGCGAATGCGTGTTTTGCGGGCTGCTCACGTCGACCGCTTACACGCGTTCGGTGCGCGCTATCCCCTATCTGCGGCGCAAGGTCGACCGCATTATCAGCCGCGCCGGTTTCGATCCGTCGAGCCATTCCGGCAAGGCGCTGGTCAACGTGCTGGAGCACTTCCCGCGCGACGAATTATTTCAAATCGACGAGGATACGCTCTATCAATTCGCGCTCGCCATTCTTCAGCTCGACGAGCGCCCGCGCGTGCGCGTCCTGCCGCGTCCCGATCGCTTCGACCGCTTTGTGTCGGTCCTGGTCTACATTCCGCGCGACCGCTACGACAGCGAGATCAGGTCAAAGATCGGCGACTATCTCGCCACGATGTTCAAAGGGCGCGTGCGCGCCTTTTATCCGTTTTTCCCGGAAGGCCCGCTGGTGCGGGTCCATTTCATCATCGGACGCTACGAGGGCCAAACTCCGATCGTCGACCGCGCAATTCTCGATGCGGCGGTCGAAGCGATCGTGCGGAGCTGGATCGACGGTCTGGCGGACGCGCTCTCCGCCGCGCACCAACCGGCCATCGGACGCATGCTGTTCGCGCGTTATCGCGATGCCTTCCCGGTCGACTACCGCGAGGTCTATCCGGCGGATTCGGCCGTCGCCGACATCAGGGTGGTCGAGGCGCTGACGGCGGAACACCCGCTTGGCGTTGAGCTTTACCGCGATTCCGGCTCTGCGGCGGCGAGCGCCGGCCTTAAAGTCTTCAGCCATAGCCGCCCGATTCCGCTCTCCGAGCGCGTGCCGGTGCTGGAAAACATGGGTTTCCGCGTCGTCGACGAGCGCACCTATCACATTGCGCCGGAGGAGGCGGCGGATGTCTGGTTTCATGACATGACGCTCGAAAGCGCGTCGGGCCAGCCGTTCGATCTCGCCGCTCTGAAGGAGAGGCTCGATAGCTGCTTCCTCGCGGTCATGGGCGGACACGCCGAGAATGACGGCTATAACGCGCTTGTGCTCGTGGCCAGCCTGATTTGGCGCGACGTCGCGCTGATCCGCACGCTGTCGCGGTTTCTGCGGCAGGTGCGCGTGCCTTACTCGCAGGACTACATGTGGACGACGTTGCGCAAGCACGCCGGCATCGCCGAGCAGATCGCGACCTTGTTCAACACCCGCTTCGACCCGCATCTCGGCGCGCCGCAGGATGAACGCGCGGCGCGCGAGGCTTTCATTGCTTCGTCGATCGAGACCGCCTTGCAGGCGGTCAACAGCCTCGACGAGGACCGTATCCTTCGCCGCTTCGTCAACGCGGTGCAGGCCGCAATCCGCACCAATTTTTATCAGCTCGGGCACGACGGGCAGCCGAAGGATCTCATCGCCATCAAGTTTGCCAGCCGCAAGCTCGACGCCATGCCGTTACCGCGGCCGCTCTACGAGATTTTTGTCTATTCCCCGCGGGTGGAGGGCGTGCATCTGCGCTTCGGCAAGGTGGCCCGCGGCGGCATCCGCTGGTCCGACCGGCCGCAGGACTTCCGCACCGAAATCCTCGGCCTCGTCAAAGCACAGAACGTCAAGAACGCGGTGATCGTGCCGGTCGGCGCCAAGGGCGGCTTCGTTCCGAAACGTCTGCCGCTGGGTGGACCGCGTGAAGCGATACAGGCGGAGGGGACCGCCGCCTATAAGCTCTTCATCTCGACGTTACTCGACATCACCGACAATATCGGAGCCGGAACGACCGGCGTTATTCCGCCGGCCGACGTTGTGCGCCACGAAGGCGACGATCCTTATCTCGTCGTCGCCGCCGATAAAGGCACCGCCACCTTCTCCGACATCGCCAATGAGATTGCCGTAACGCATGACTTCTGGCTCGGCGATGCCTTCGCCTCCGGCGGTTCCGCCGGTTACGACCACAAGAAAATGGGCATTACCGCGCGCGGCGCCTGGGAATCGGTCAAGCGGCATTTCCAGGAAATGGACGTCGATATCGGTAAAACGCCGTTCACCGTGGTCGGCGTCGGCGACATGTCGGGCGACGTGTTCGGCAACGGCATGCTGCGCGAGAAAACCACCAGGCTCGTCGCCGCCTTCGATCACCGCGACATCTTCATCGATCCCGATCCCGATGCGGAACGGACCTTCGCCGAACGCAAGCGGCTGTTCGATTTGCCGCGCTCGAGCTGGCAGGATTTCGACAAGACGCTCATCTCCACGGGCGGCGGCGTTTTTTCGCGCACCGCCAAGGAGATCAAGCTTTCGGAAGAAGCCCAAAAGCTGTTCGGCGTCGGCGAGAAGCTCACGCCCCAGGAGCTGATCCGGGCGCTGCTTAAGGCGCAGGTCGACCTCTTGTTCTTCGGCGGCATCGGCACCTATGTCCGCGCCGCGGACGAAAGCGACGAGGCGGCCGGCGACCGTGCCAACGATGCCGTTCGCGTCACCGGACGGGAGTTACGCTGCAAGGTGATCGGCGAAGGCGCCAATCTCGGCATGACCCAGCGCAGCCGCATCGAAGCGGCGTTGAGCGGAGTGCGGCTCAACACCGACGCCATCGACAATTCGGCCGGCGTGAACACCTCCGACATGGAGGTCAACATCAAGATCGCGCTGAGCATTCCGGTGCGCGACGGACGCCTGACGATGGGCGCACGCAATGTGCTTCTTCCCGAGATGATGGACGAAGTGGCGGCGCTCGTACTGCGCAACAATTACCTGCAGACGCTTGCACTCTCACTTTCCCAACGGCGGGGCATGGAGGATTTCGGCTTTCTGCAACGGCTTATTCAAACGCTGGAAGCGCGCGGACTGCTGGATCGCGCGGTCGAATATCTTGCCGACGACATGCAGCTCGCCGAACGCCGCCGCCGCTCGCAGCCCTTCACGCGGCCTGAGCTGTCGGTTCTCCTAGCCTACGCCAAGCTTACGCTCTACGACGACCTGCTCGAATCCGCGGTGCCCGACGATCCTTATCTCGGCCGCGAGCTCGGTCGCTATTTTCCGAAGGAGATAGCGGCGCAATTTCCCGATGCGCTCGAACATCACCGGCTGCGCCGGGAGATCATCGCCACCCAGCTTGCCAATTCGATGATCAACCGCGGCGGCCCTTCGCTGATCGTGCGCATTGCCGACCAGACCGGCGCGGCTCCCGCCGCCATCGCTTCGGCCTTTGCCGCCGTACGCGACAGCTATGGCATGACCGCGCTCAATGGCGCGATCGACCAGCTCGACAATCGGATTGCGGGAAAAGTGCAGCTCGATCTCTACGCGGCGGTGCAGGACCTGCTGCTCGACCGCATCATCTGGTTCTTGCGCAACGTCGATTTGGCGAAAGGCCTGGCCGATGTGGTGACGCACTATCATGACGGCATCGCCGCAGTCGCAGCCTCCCTCGACGCCGCGCTATCGGAGGATGCGTTGAGTGCGCGCGCCGCGCGGCGCCGCGAGCTCACCGAAGCGGGCGTGCCCGAGGAGCTTGCCATTCGCATCGGCAATCTCGGTCCGCTCAGCGCCGCGCCTGACATCGTCCTGGTCGCCGACCGCACCGGCAAGGCGGTCGGGGATGTGGCGGCCACCTATTTTGCTACTGGCGCATTCTTCAAGCTCGACCGCATCGCCAGCGCGGCCGGCACCATCCCGATCGCCGATTACTTCGACCGCCTGGCGCTGGATCGGGCCAGGGATTCGATCGGCGATGCCGAGCGCCGATTGACCGCCGCGATGGTCGGCAATGGCATGGCAGGTGCTGGCGCCGTCGAAGCCTGGGTGGCGCCACGCAAGGGCGAAGTCGAGCGCATCCGCGGGGCGATCCACGAGATCGCCGGGTCCGGCCTCACGTTGTCGAAGCTCACCGTCGCGGCGAGCCTGCTCGGGGATCTGGTGAAGGATTAGTCGGCGGCCCGAAGCCCAGAGCCTCGCCCAAGCAGCGCGGGCATCTCACAAAAAAGGACCCCAAGCAGATACGCGCTTGGGGCCCTTAAGTGGTTGCCTCAACTTAGGCTTATTAAACCGTGCGGCGGCGTGTCGGGGGATGGGGGGCCGCCCGGTTGGCCTTATGTGCGAGAAATAAGGGCGCGCTCCACAGATGCAACAAGGATCACGCGTTAGTGTTATCAGGTGCGGCAAAACGCCCGCGTTCAGCGGGCTATCTCTTGCGGGACGGCGTTCAGCCCGGGAAAAGACGATGACGTTTTCGGCGGTGCACTATCGTCGACTAGTCGTTAAATTTGAACGTCATAGTCGGACTACGATTGCACTCCTCCGCACATTCGTTGAGGAAAAACCTTCCGCCTAACGCTCCGGTGGCGCGTGTAACAGTTTTATTTCACGCCGCGCCCGCGCGGACCGTGCGCGCAATCGCGAAATCCTCTAGACTTCCTCTTTACGTTGATTGCGCGAGGTCTGGCCGTCAAAGCCTAAATGGCGGCGAGGTAGCGATATGAGCGCGATTCACTCGATACAATTCCTCTACACGATCTCCGGCTTCGCTGTCGGATTGTTGGTCGGATTGACCGGCGTCGGCGGCGGCTCATTGATGACTCCCCTCCTGATCCTGTTGTTTGGAATGCATCCCGCGGCCGCGGTCGGAACCGACCTTCTATACGCCGCGGCGACGAAGTCCGCCGGAAGCGTGGTGCATGGTTTCAACCGCACGGTCGATTGGCGCGTCGTCCGACGGCTGGCCGCCGGCAGCGTACCGATGACGATCGTTTCAATATCGGTGCTTAGCTATCTCGACATCAACGGGCCGGGGACGCGGCAACTGATCGGCTGGATGCTGGCATTCGCCTTGCTCCTCACCGCAGTGACGTTGATCTTTCGCAACCGGATTGTCGCGCGCTACGCGCCGATCATGGGCGCGCTGCCGCCAAACCGGATCGCGGTTCTCACCGTGATCGTGGGCGGAGTTCTGGGAGTGCTGGTATCGATCTCATCGGTCGGCGCGGGGGCGATCGGCGTCACGGCGCTGGTTCTGCTTTATCCGACGCTGCCGACGGCGCGAATTGTCGGGTCCGACATCGTCCACGCGGTCCCGCTCACGCTCGTCGCCGGGGTCGGTCATTGGTTCTTGGGTTCGGTCGATTGGCAGGTCTTTACCGCTTTAATTCTTGGATCGGTCCCGGGAATCCTGATCGGCAGCTATGCTGCCTCGCGCTTTCCCGAGACGGCGCTGCGCGTCGTTCTGGCGTTGACGCTGCTCGCGGTGGCGACAAAGCTGTCGTTTGGCCTCATGCCCTCATCGACGAACGTCGTGGCGGTGCAGACAAGCGCGCCGCATTGATTGATGGGGTTACGGCGCCCGACCCTCGCGCACGCGTTCGCCTGCCAAGCTGAACCAGTTCAATTCGCGTCGCGGCCGGCTTCGGGTAAGCCGTAGCGATGCAGTTCGCTGCCGTGGACGTCGAGCCATATCTTGGCCCGTTCGTGATCCGGGCAGAGGCGCTGGACCAGGCGCCAAAATCTCACGGAATGATTCATCTCGACGAGGTGCGCCACTTCGTGCGCCGCGAGATAGTTAAGCACGAAGCCCGGCGCAAGGATGAGCCGCCACGAATATGACAACACCCCGGCGGTCGAGCAGGAGCCCCAACGGCTCGCCTGATCGCGCACCGAGACTCGCCCGATGCCGACGCCGAGGTCGGCGGCAAACCGCTGGCTCGCCGCTTCGAGTTCGCGTCTGGCTTCACGCCGCAGGAAATCGCCGATGCGGCGGTCGACGTGCGGCGCCTCGCCGGCGACGCACAGCAGGCGCTCGCCATCGCCGTCCATCTCGGTCCAGACAGTGCCACGCACGCCGCGGCGATGCGCGATCCGGTGTGGCATCCCGCGCAGCGGGACCACGATCCCGTCCGCAAACCGCACCGCCTCCGGCAGCCGGCCGAGCCGCGCCGCGATCCAACCGCCGTGCTTCTGCGCGAAGTCGCGCGCCTCCTTCAACGTGCCGCGCGGCGGAATGGTGAGGATCACTTCGCGGGTGGCGGCTTGAATGCGCAGCGTGTAGCGCCGCGCCTGCCGATGCCGCCGCAGCCGCACGAGATAGACCGATCGGTCGAAGACGACCTCGATCGCCTGAGGCTCACTCGGGCGACGATAGAGCAGCGCACGGTACGACATGGCGGACGACCCCGAACCCAAACCCGAGACCGATAGTGCCATATCCGAGGGGCAGCGCAGCGCCTTTGATTAAGGCAACCAAGGCATACAACATCTGGTGGCACGCCTTTCGGATTATCCCCCTCTAATACGATCTATGGAGTGAACCTAGTTTCATATTTTGCTCGGCGAAGGGTCAGAAAATTTGACGGCGGATGATTCGAAATACCTAAGATTTCTCAATAGCTTGCGCCGATTGAACGGGAGAAATAGCAAAACACCACGTAAACCGGCCATTAGTCCGATTTCCGCCACGCCCCCGGTTGTAGCGGGGGGTCAGACGCTCGCGCGAGCACGCGTTGCGCCGTTGTGCCCTTGCTGCGCAACAACGCCGCTGCGGCGACTTTGCCGGCCATGACTCATCGACAAAATGAAATCGGAAATGCGCGGGGCGATTTCCGAGCGGAAACGTGAGCCGTTAAACACACCGTAATGCCCGACGCCCGGCTGCAACCAGTGCGCCTGCCGGTCGGCCGGAATGTTGCTGCACAGGCGATGCGCCGCTTCGGTCTGGCCGACACCAGAAATGTCATCGTACTCGCCTTCGACGGTCAACAAACCAACCCGCTTGATCCGGCTCGGATCGACAGGCCGGTCGCGATGCATCATTGCGCCTCGCGGCAGCGCATGGCGCACGAAGACGGTGTCGACTGTTTGCAGATAGTACTCGGCGGCAAGGTCGATCACCGCCAGATATTCGTCGTAGAATTCCTTGTGCTTTCCCGCCGAGTCGCCGTCGCCGCGCACGAGATGCAGAAAAAGGTCCCTGTGCGCCTCGATGTGCCGATCGAGGTTCATCTGCATAAAACCGTGGAGCTGCAAAAAACCCGGATAGACGTCGCGCATGAAGCCGGGATTGGGAAACGGCACCTTGGTGATGACGTTGTGGCGGAACCAATTGATGCCGCGCCGTTCGGCAAGCTTGTTCACGCCCGTCGGATTGACCCTGGTGTCGATCGGCCCTCCCATCAGGACCATCGAGTGCGGCACATACGGATCGTCGTCCGCCTCCATGACCGCGACCGCGGCCATCACCGGCACTGCCGGCTGGCACACCGCCAAAACGTGGGTATCGCCACCCAGCACATGCAACATCGAGATCAGGTAATCGATGTAATCGTCGAGATCGAAGCTGCCTTCTGACATTGGCACGGTGCGCGCATCGCGCCACTCGGTGATGTAAACGTCGTGATTGGGAAGAAACGCCTCGACCGTTCCGCGCAACAGCGTTGCGTAATGGCCTGACATCGGCGCAACAATCAGCAACCGCGGCTGCGGACGCCGCGGACGATGCTCGAATATGCGTTCGAAGCGAATAAGCCGGCAGAACGGTCGTTCCCATATGGTTGTGATTTGCACCGGCACGCGCTCGCCGCCGACCAGTGCCGACGGGATCCGCCATTCCGGACGGCCGTAACGGCGCGTCGAGCGCTCGAACAGCTCGGCGGCCGCCGCCACCGATTTGCCGAAGGTGGTGAAGTAAAACGGATTGAGCGGATTTTTAAAAAGCAATCGCGTCGCGTCGGCCACGGCGCGGGACGGATTCAGGGCCGCATGGCTCATCTCGTAGAGCCAATAGAGCGGCGTGGACACCAACGCGCCGCCCGGCACGGCAGGCGCGCCGCCAAACTCTCCGATTGCCATCTACGATCCTTGCCCGGTTTGCTGCATTGCAGCAATATGAGGATGATTTGTCATACCGCAATCATAAAGGCAATTTTTTCCTTATTCATTACATAGGAAGCCCGGCGAGCTCCCGGGCATTCCCGCGCCGCAATGTGGCTATTCGCCGGTCTGCATCAACGAGCCGTGGCGGCGGGCCGCTTTCAAGAGCGTGAGGAAGCCGGCCACGCCCACGGTCATGAACACCGCGTTGATCGCCAGCGCCTCGAGCATGAGATCGGCCCGGAATGTATGTTCGATCAACAGCTCGCGCATTCCCTCGAACACATAGGTCGACGGCAGCGCCCACGCTGCCGGCTGGAGCCAGACCGGCAGCGTCGTGACCGGGTAATAGACGCAGGTCAGCGGCATGAACAAAAACATGATCGACCAGGCAAGATTCTCCGCACCGAGGCCGTTGCGCAGCACCAGGCCGGAAACAAAAATCCCCACCGCCCAGCTTGTGAGCAGCAGATTGACAAAGAACGCCACCAGTCCAAAACCGAGGCCGTAGAGGTTGAAACCGAAGAAAATTAGGGCGAGCAGCGTCACCGGGATGACGCCGATCGCCAACCGTACGATGCTCATGACCATCAGCGCCGTGACGAACTCGAAAGGCCGTAATGGGCTCATCATCAGGTTGCCGATGTTGCGCGACCACATCTCCTCAAGAAACGAAACGGAGAAGCCGAGCTGGCCGCGAAACAGAATGTCCCACAGCAAGACCGCAGCGATAAGCGTGCCGCCGGCGCGGGCCAATAAGCCCCCGTTTTGCATGACGTAATACTGAATAAAGCCCCAGGTGACCATCTGCACCGTCGGCCAGTAGATCAGCTCGATCAACCGCGGCCAGGACGAGCGCAGCAGATACCAATAGCGCAGCATCATCGCGCCGACACGACGCGGCGAAAAAGCCAGCGCGCTCTCGCTGTGCGTTCTCATTGCGCGGCCTCGCGCACTTCATCGGGCCGGCGCGCAACGTCGAGGAACACCTCCTCGAGCGTGCGGCGGCCGTAATGGGCGAGCAGCCGCGCCGGCGTATCGTCGTCCTCGATGCGGCCCTGTTTCATGATGATGACGCGCTCGCACAACCGTTCGACCTCGGCCATGTTGTGCGAAGCGAGCAGCACGGCGGCATGGCGGTCGCGACGGTAGCGATCGAGATGCGCCCGCACCCAATCGGCGGTGTCGGGATCGAGCGAGGCGGTGGGCTCGTCGAGCAAAAGCAGCTCCGGGGAATTGAGCAGCGACTTGGCGAGCGATACCCGGGTCTTCTGCCCGGCCGAAAGCTTGCCGGTCGGCCGATCCAGCAGGTCGGTCAGATCGAGCGCTTCGCCGAGCTCTTCGATCCGGCCGGCAAGATCGGACACGCCATAGAGCATGCCGAACACGGTCAGATTCTGCCGGATCGTGAGCCGCATCGGCATTTCGACATAGGGGCTCTCGAAGTTCATCCGATGCAGCACGCGGTAACGCTGCTGCGGCATGTCCGCTCCGAGGACCTTCACGCTGCCGGATGTCGGCGTGATCAGGCCCATGATCATGGCGATGGTGGTGGTCTTGCCGGCGCCGTTGCCGCCAAGCAGTCCCGTGATCGAGCAGGGCGCGATCGCGAACGAGATGCCATCGACCGCCGGCACCTTTTTGTAGATTTTGACGAGGCGCTCGACTTCTATGGCGGGTGCGGCGGGCATGCCGCGCAGATGTGGCGTGTACGGCCGATCGAGGCAAGGGGGAAAGCCGCACGCCCGCCACCCTCATTCGGGATGGATGCGTTGCGTAGAAATGGCACAACATGAACCAAGGCGCGGACTCATGAAATACGCAGGTATGTCGGCGCCCGGGGGAAGAGCAGACATCGCAAACTGGAAGCGTCACGTCCGTTTGCGACCGATACTGTTCTCTAATTCCGGGTCTGGGTGTCAAGCTCTCCACGATCATCGTTGCCGGGCCCACTGTTCTCTCCGCGGTAGGGGCGTGCCCTCCGCATGATGGCGTAAGACGACGCTGGTGGATCAA
>JBEKSB010000004.1:0-43152 GCA_049517455.1 Xanthobacteraceae bacterium | reverse complement strand
GCGTCCTTGCAGGCGCCCGGAGAGCCCGGCAGGCAAAAGATGTAAGTCGTGCCGGCGACTCCGGCGGTCGCACGCGACTGGATGGCCGAGGTGCCGATCTTTTGGAAGCTCACCACAAGGAACAGGGCCGAGAATGCGTCCATCTTCTTGTCGAACAGCGGCTCGATGGCTTCCGGGGTGACATCCCGGCCGGTGAAGCCGGTGCCCCCGGTGGTGATGATCACGTCGATGACCGGATCGGCGACCCAGGCTTTGACGCGCGCGCGGATCGACTCGATGTCATCGGGCACGATGCTGCGTTCGGCGATGAAATGGCCGGCGGCGACGATGCGCTGAACCAACAGCGCACCCGACTTGTCGTCCTTGAGACCGCGGGTGTCGGAAACGGTCAACACCGCGATCTTGAGCGGTACGAACTCTTTATTCACGTCGAGGCCGGGCATGGATACACCTGACTACGCAACCTCATTCTCCGCTCGTCCCCGCTTAGGCGGGGCTTAACAATCACTAGACCCCGCCCAAGCGGGAATGAGCCGCATACTACACTAAAGCGTGGTGGCCGACAGCGTATCGCAGGCCGAGATTTTGCCCTCTTTGAAACCGGCCGAGAACCAGCGCTTGCGCTGCTCCGACGTGCCATGGGTGAAAGCGTCCGGCACGACATAGCCCTGCGACTCTTTTTGCAGACGGTCGTCGCCGATGGCGGAAGCGGTCTGTAACGCCTGATCGACGTCGCCGGGATCGAGGAAGCTGTGCTTTTGTTGGGCCCGGTTCGCCCACACGCCGGCAAAGCAATCGGCCTGAAGCTCGACGCGTACCTGCAGGCGGTTCGACTCCGTTTTGCTCGCCGACGCCTGCTGCTGCATCACTCGCGGAAGAATGCCGAGTTCGTCCTGCACATGATGGCCGACCTCGTGGGCCACCACATAGGCTTCCGAGAATTTACAGGCGTTACTGTTCGAACAGCCGCCGAACTTGTTCTGCAGATCGTCGAAGAACGAGATATCGAGATAGATGCGCTGATCGCGCGGGCAATAGAACGGACCCATGGCCGACTGCGCGAAGGCGCACGGCGTCGGCTCGGAGCCCGAGAACAAACGCAGCCGCGGCGGGTGATAAGTTCGGCCTGCGGCGGCGAAAATCTCCGTCCAGCGATCCTCGGTGTCACCAAGTACGAGGGCGACGAACTTGCCGGTCGGGTCGCTCGGCGTGCCGGCGGTAACCGGAGGCGCCGGACTGGTTTGCTGCGAGGTCGATCCGCCGCCGGTGAGAATTTGCGCGCCGTTGAGAAGCACGCTGGGATCGATACCGAAGTACCAGCTGATCAACCCGATAATGATGATCGTGCCGATGCCGAGGCCTCCCGTTCCGCCCGGTATGCCGCCACGCGAAGCGCTCGCTTCGCGATCGTCTTCGACGTTGTCGCTGGGACGGAAATCATCCGTGCGCATCTGTCACTCTCCTTCGCAAAACCACTGCGTGCGCCAGTCCGATTGGTTCAATTCAAGCTCGCAAACAGACCACGTGAACGCGCGATTAACCAAGTGTTTCCCGGCATTTATTGCCTAGCAAGATGGCAGCACGATTAAGCCGATCTTTACCTTGGCCCGGCATCATCCGCTCCGTCGGTTGTAGGTCCCGCGTCGCCGATCGCGTCGCCTGAGTTCAGAGTTCTGAGTCATGGTTGTGTCGCGTCGCGGGGCGTCCGTCAGGACGCCCCGCGTGAGTTTTCAGTCCGCCGCATCCGCGCGCATCCTTGTCGGCGATTGCGTTGCCGAGATGGCAAAGCTGCCGGCCGCTTCGGTCGATCTCGTCTTCGCCGATCCGCCGTACAATCTGCAGCTCCAAAGCGACCTCAAGCGTCCCGACGATTCGCGCGTCGACGCCGTCGACGATGATTGGGACCAGTTTTCCAGTTTCTCGGCCTATGACGATTTCACCCGCGCCTGGCTCACCGCCTGCCGTCGCCTGATGAAACCGAGCGCCACGCTCTGGGTGATCGGTTCCTACCACAACATTTTCCGCGTCGGCGCGATCCTTCAGGACCTCGACTTCTGGATATTGAACGACATCGTCTGGCGCAAATCGAACCCGATGCCGAATTTTCGCGGCCGCCGTTTCACCAATGCGCATGAGACCTTGATCTGGGCGGCGCGAGACGCCGCGAAGAAGAATTATACGTTCAATTATGAGGCGCTAAAAGCCGGTAACGACGATATCCAGATGCGCTCCGATTGGCTGATCCCGCTGTGCACCGGTGAGGAGCGGCTCAAAGGCGGCGACGGCAAGAAGCTGCATCCGACGCAAAAGCCCGAGACCCTGCTCGGACGCGTCATCCTCGCGGCATCGCAGCCGGACGATCTCGTGCTCGACCCGTTCTGCGGCACCGGTACCACTGGTGCGGTCGCGCATCGGCTGCGGCGGCGCTTCATTGGCGTTGAGCGCCTCGCGGAGTATGCCGCGGCCGCCGAAGCGCGGATCGCCGCCACCGAGCCTTTGCCCGAGCCGACGCTCGCCACTTTCATGACCGCACGCGACGCGCCACGCGTGCCGTTCTCGGCACTGCTCGAGCGCGGCCTGGTAACGCCGGGCATCAAACTCGTCGACGCCAAAAAACGGCACTGCGCGCTGGTTCGCGCCGACGGCGCTATCGCGCTCGGCGAGGCGGTCGGTTCGATCCACCGCATCGGCGCGCTGGCACAAGGCCTCGAAGCCTGCAACGGCTGGACCTTCTGGCACGTCGAGACGCCGCAGGGCCTCACCGTGATCGACGCGCTGCGCGCGCAGGTCCGCGCGGAGATGGGCGCGGCGTCATCGCCTCTCCTTCGAGCGCATGCGCCACGACCTTGCGCATGACGCTCGACAGAGCTTCATCGGCAATTCCCCCAGTTGCAATCCAACGCGTGCCCGCTGGCGCCGGCGTGCCAGCCGGAATCTCGGCGCGATAGACCGAGAGTTCGAGCGGGAAGTGTGTGAACACGTGCCGCACAACGCCGGGAAGCCGCTGCCACGAAGTCTTCCTCTTCCCGCTGGGACGCGTTGAAGACAATCGAGGCGCCGCACCGAGCGCGTCGCCTTCCTCGAAATCCGCCGACCAGTCCGATGTCGGCACTTCGGTCATGCCGCCGAGGAGACCCTTCGCCGGGCGCGTCCGCACCAAAATGTGGCCATCCGCTCGCCGCGCGACGAAAGCCGCGCCGCGACGCAGCACCCCTTCTCGCTTCGGTTTGCGGCGAGGAAACCTCTCTGCCTCGCCACGCGCGCGAGCGGCGCAGCCTTCCTGCCACGGGCAGAAAGCGCAGGCCGGCTTCTTCGGCGTGCAGATGGTAGCGCCGAGGTCCATCATCGCCTGGGCGAAATCGCCGGCGCGCCGTTGCGGGGTGAGTTCGCGCGCACGCCGCCGCAGTTCCGGCTTGGAGCCGGGCAGCGGTTCGGTGACGGCAAAAAGCCGCGCGATCACGCGTTCGACGTTGCCGTCCACCGGACTCGCGGGAAAATCGAACGCAATCGCGGCGACAGCGGCCGCGGTATAATCCCCAATTCCCGGAAGCGCGCGCAGCGCCGTTTCGCTCGCCGGAAACACGCCGCCGTGACGCTCGACGACGGCGCGAGCGCAGGCGTGCAGGTTGCGGGCGCGAGCGTAATAGCCCAGTCCCGCCCAGCTTTTTAGGACCTCCTCGAGCGGCGCCGCCGCAAGCGCGCGCACGTCGCCCCAGCGCGCCAGGAAACGGGCGTAATAAGGAGCGACGGCCCTGACCGTCGTCTGCTGCAGCATGATCTCGGAAAGCCAGACGCGGTAAGGATCGGGCCGCTCGCCGCTCCGCGCGCGCCACGGCAGCGTCCGGCGATGGCGGTCGTACCAAGCGAGCAAGGCGGTGGGTTGCGGGAATGAAATGACCGCCGCGGCTTCCGCGCGCTGTCGCCCCGCCCCCTTCGCTGCTACCGTCATGTCCGCTTCCATGCTGCCCGAGGGATGACAGAGCGCCCCATCGTGAACAAGCCCGCCCGTTCTTTTGCCAAGCCGCTGCGCGACCTCCTCGGCAAGGTCGTCGGCGATACTTTCACCCGGCAGGGTTTTGCGTCGGCCGAATTGGTCACGCGTTGGAGCGCGATTGTCGGCCCGGAGATTGCCGCGCACAGCGAGCCGATCAAAATCCAATGGCCGCGCGCCGATGAGGCCGGCGCACGACCGCCCGGCACGCTGGTTCTGCGCGTCGAAGGCCCGGCGGCAATCGAGATTCAGCACCTCGCCAATGTGATCTGCGAGCGCGTCAACCGCTTTCTCGGCTGGGGCGCCGTCGCGCGGATTGCGCTGCGCCAAGCTCCGCTGCGGCGGCCGTTGCGCCACTCCCTTCCGGCCACCGATCCCGCGGCCGTCGCGCGTATCGCCGCGAACATGCCGGAGATCGCGGATGAGGAATTAAAGCAGGCGCTGGCGCGGCTTGGTGCAGCGGTGAAACACGGCTGACCTTTGGCACGCGCGGTCGAGTGACCGTGACTGCCGCGATGGCGCGGGGCCTTGGCGAAACGGCGTGCTGCTGCCACATTCGTGCCGCAGGATTTACCTTTAGATTCAGGAGTAGACCTTGACGCTCACTCGTCGCCATATGCTCATGGGCACCGCTGCCTTTTCCCTCGCCGACGCCGCGGGAATCGTTCTGTTGAATCCCGCATGGCCGACCAGAGCGGAGGCAGCCGAGCCTGATCCGGCGGAATTGGCCAAAGCAGGCCCCGACGGCGACGTCGTACTCGGCTCCGAGAAAGCGCCGGTGACCATCGTCGAGTACGCATCGATGACCTGTCCGCACTGCGCGCATTTTTCGGAAACCACCTTTCCCGAACTGCAAAAGCGCTACATCGATACCGGCAAGGTGCGCTTCATTTTCCGCGAGTTCCCGCTCGACGCGCTCGCCGCCGCCGGCTTTATGCTGGCGCGTTGCGGCGGCAAAGAGAAATTCATGCCGATCGTGGAAACATTGTTCGCCAAGCAGCGCGAATGGATGGTGGAAAAGCCAATTGAACCGCTGCGGGAAATCGCCAAACAATTCGGTTTTACCCATCAGTCGTTCGATGAATGCCTGGCGAATCAGAAGGTGCTCGACGGTATCCAGAACGTCCGCGACCGCGCCGCCGAGAAGCTCGGGGTCAATTCCACACCGACCTTTTTCATCAATGGCAAAAAATTCAACGGCGATCAGTCGATCGAGGCGATGACCAAGGAGATTGACCCCTATCTCAAGGAAGGATAAGGGTTTTTCGGCCTCACGGACGCCCGCCGGGCGGCCGCTCGGGAACTGCCGGGACAATCATGCCGACGGAAAATCTGGATAACCCGGCGGCGCTGTTGCGCTTGCAGGCGCGACGATTCATTCTCCGCGCCGATGCGGCACCTTCGACTCAAGCCCTCTGGGCATGAGCCTTTGACGATTCCCTCGCCGCCGCAGCATGCAAGATGGAAATAGTAAGCGAATGAAGCTCACGCGGCTGCGCTTGATCGGTTTCAAGTCCTTCGTTGAACCGACCGACTTTGATATCGAACCGGGACTGACCGGCGTGGTCGGCCCGAACGGCTGCGGCAAATCCAATCTGGTCGAAGCCGTGCGCTGGGTCATGGGAGAAGCCTCCTACAAGGCCATGCGCGCGTCGGAGATGGACGACGTTATCTTCTCCGGCAACACCGACCGCCCCGCGCGCAATCACGCCGAAGTCTCGGTCGTGGTCGACAACAGCGACCGCACCGCACCCGCAGCATTCAACGATACCGAAACGCTCGAAGTCTCGCGCCGCATCATGCGCGAGCAGGGCTCGGTCTTCCGCGTCAACGGGCGCGAGGTGCGCGCACGCGACGTCACCGTGCTGTTTGCCGATGCCTCGACCGGATCGAGGTCGCCGGCCCTCGTCCACCAGGGCCGTATCGGCGAGATCATCCAAGCGCGACCCGACCAGCGCCGCCGCCTCCTTGAAGAGGCGGCCGGCATTTCCGGACTGCATGCGCGCCGCCACGAGGCGGAGCTACGGCTTAGAGCCGCCGAGCACAACCTCGCGCGGGCCGAGGATGTTATCGGCCAGCTTGCCGCACAGGTAGCTTCGCTCAAGACCCAGGCACGGCAGGCGGTGCGTTACCGCAACATTTCCGGACAAGTGCGCCGGACCGAAGCGCTGCTGTTCCATTTGCGCTGGATCGCAGCAAAAGCTGAAGTCGCCGACGCCGAACGCACCAAAGATGAAGCCGTCCGCATCGTCGCCGCGCGCACCGGCGAGCAGACCGTGGCCACGACGCGGCAGGCGGAAGTCGCGTCCGGACTTCCTGCGTTGCGCGAAGCGGAGGCCAAGGCCGCGGCGGCGTTGCAGCGCCTCCTGATCGCACGCGATGCGATCGAGCGCGAGGAGGCCCGCGCCAAGGAACGGATCGGCGAACTCGATCGCCGGCTCGAGCAATTTGCAGCCGATCTGGACCGCGAACGCAGGCTCGCGGCCGACGCCGCGGCGGCGCTCGACCGGCTCGACGCCGAGGAGCACACGCTCAGGGCCGAAGCACAAGCGAACGCCGCGCAACTCAGCGGCGTCAATGATCGCGTCGCCAAGGCGGACGCGGCTCTTGCGGTGTCGGAAAAATCGTTTGCCGAACTGACCGGCGCGCTTGCCGATCTGGCAGCCCGCCGCAATCAGCTTCAGACCGCTTTGCGCGATCAGGACCAGCGTGCCGCGCGGCTCCAAGCCGAGCTCGCCAACATCGACGCCGGCCTCGCCGCAACCGGCAGCGGTGAGCCTGATCTCGCGGCCCTCGGCGCGGCGCTCGCGAGCGCCCAGGCAGCCCTTACGGAAGCGGAAAGCACGGCGCGAGCGACAGAAATCGCTCACACGCGGGCGCGGGAAGAAATCGACGCCGCACGCGCTCCGCTCGCTACGGCCGAGCGCCGGGTGCAACGGCTGGAAACCGAGGCGAAAACCATCGGGAAGCTCCTGGCGGTCGAGAACAAAAATCTCTGGCCGCCGGTGATGGATGCACTGACCGTGACCGAGGGCTACGAAAAGGCACTCGGCGCCGCGCTCGGCGACGATCTCGATGCGCCAGTTGATGAATCTGCACCGATGCGCTGGGCGGGTGCGGCGGTCGATCCGGCCGATCCCGCGTTACCGACTGGCGCGGAAGCGCTGTCGCGCTTCGTCATGGCTCCGCCGGAACTCGCGCGCCGCCTAGCTCAGATCGGCGTCGTCGATCGCGCCGACGGTCCAAGCCTTGCCGCGATGCTCAAGCCGGGCCAGCGGCTGGTGACCCGCGAAGGGGATTTCTGGCGCTGGGACGGCTTTGCCATCGCCGCACACGCCCCAACCGGGGCGGCGCGCCGGCTCGCCGAACGCGGCCGGCTGCAAGCGATCGAGGGCGAACTCGACGCTGCCCGTAGCGAAGTGGACTCCACCCGCCGCGTCGTCGACGCGGCCGAAGCAACGCTGGCCGCCGCAACGGCGGCGGAGACCGAGGCCCGCGCACGCTGGCGCGAGGCGCAGCACCGGACCGATGCCACCCGCGAGGAGCATGGCGCCGCCGAACGCGAGATCAGCCGCAATGCGGCGCGGATTTCGGCGCTTCAAGAGGCAAGGCAGCGGACCAACGCCGGTCACGATGAGGCGACCGCCGCACGCGAGGAGGCTGAGAAAGCGCTCGCCGCGCTTCCTGCCACCGCCGATCTCGAAACCAAACTCGCCAGGGTCAACGACGACATTGCGCGGGACCGCGCGGCGCTTGCCGAGGTGCGTGTCGAAGCGCAGGCGATCGCTCGCGATGCCGAGCTTGCGGATCGCCGGCTGCAGGCGATCGCCGGCGAGCGCGCGGCCTGGGACGAGCGCAAGAACAACGCCGCCGCGCAGATCGCCACCATCGGGCAACGCACCGGAGAGGCGAGGACCGAGCGGACCGAACTCAACAACGCGCCGGAGAAGTTCGCCGGCCAGCGTCAGGCCCTGATCAGCGAGATCGAGACCGCCGCGGCCGCGCGCCGCGCGGCCGCCGACCGCCTGGCGGAGGCGGAAACGGAGCTGGCAGAGGCCGACAAAGCCGCCCGGGTCGCGCTCGAAGCGGTCGGCGAAGCCCGCGCTGAGGCGGCACGCGCCGAAGAACGCCGCGACGGCGCCAAGCGCCGCCTGGCCGACATCGAACATGAAGTCCGCGACCTCCTCGACGTCGAACCAGCCGGTGCGGCGGAGATTGCCGAAATCAAAGCAGACGCCGAACTGCCGGAAATCGCCGAAGTCGAACAACGGCTCGACCGGATCCGCCGCGAGCGCGACCGTCTCGGCTCGGTGAATCTCCTCGCGGAACAGGAACTCCGCGAGGTCGAAACGCAGCACGACAAGCTGGTCGCCGAGCGCGACGACCTCAACGAGGCCATCAGGCGGCTCCGGCAAGGCATCCACAGCCTCAACCACGAAGCGCGCGAGCGCCTATTGGCTTCTTTCGCGACGGTTAACGCGAATTTCCAGAAGCTTTTCTCCGAACTGTTCGGCGGTGGCAACGCCGAGCTGCAACTGATCGAAAGCGAAGATCCGCTGGAAGCCGGCCTCGAAATCATGGCCAAGCCGCCGGGCAAGAAACCGGTCACGCTGTCGCTTCTTTCCGGCGGCGAGCAGGCGCTGACGGCGTTGGCGCTCATTTTCGCGGTGTTTCTTACCAATCCGGCGCCGATCTGCGTGCTCGACGAAGTCGATGCGCCGCTCGACGATTACAATGTCGAGCGCTTCTGCGACCTGCTCGACGAGATGACGCGCTCGACCGACACCCGCTTCGTGATCATTACCCACAACCCGATCACGATGGCGCGCATGAACCGCCTCTACGGCGTCACCATGGCCGAGCGCGGGGTCTCGCAACTCGTCTCGGTGGATCTGGAAGGCGCGGTGAAGCTGCGCGAGGCGAGCTAGGCTCCCCTCTCTTCTTATGCATTCCCCAACTTGAACAATCGTCGCGCGTTGGTGCGGCCGATCTTCATCCGATCGTTCTCGCTGATGGGGCACGCATCGAACCAGTTCGCCGCATGATCGATGTTCTCGAACGGCCAGTCGGTTGAGAACATGATCCGGTCGGCGCCGACTTCGAGCATAGTGTTGAGCAGCGCCGGCGTGTGGAAATTGCCGGACGTGGTGACATAGAAATTATCGCGGAAATAATCGCGTATGTGCTTCTTGGCCGGATAAGAGTGGCGGTTCGGAATCCAGGCATTGGCGTTGTCGACACGCCACAGCGCGAAAGGCAGGTTCTCGCCCATATGGCCGAGAATGATCTGCAGACGCGGGTGCGCATCGAACAGGCCAGATCCCATCAGCCGTAATGCGTGCACCGCCGTCTCGTGCCCGAAGGCCCAGACCGGGCCAAGCAGCCAGGGATGGCCGTCATAGATTTTGGCGTCGCGCGGCAACGGATTGCGCGGATGCAGATAAAAGGGAACGTCGAGGCGCTCCGCCATCGCCCAGAAGGGCCGGTATTGCGGCAGATCGTAGTAAACGGCCGTGTCGGCATCGTTGACCTGCGAGAAGCCGTTCACCAATGCGCCGCGAAAACCGAGCTCCTTCACGCAGCGCTCAAGCTCCCGCGTGGCGCGCGCCGGGTCCTGCATCGGCAGCGCGGCGAGCCCCTGAAAGCGGTCCGGCCGCTTGCTGATTTGCTCGGCGAGATAGTCATTTGCCCTGCGCGCGATCTCGTCCGCCTGCCCCGGATCGGGAATGGCCTGTACCGCCGGCGCGTTGAGCGACAGAAGCATCATCTCGATGCCGTGCTCGTCCATGAGCGCGATCCGCCGATCGTGCAGATCGAGCACGCGGCTTTTCACCTCCTGCCAGACCCGATCGGGAAAATAGCCTCGGGAATCGGCCAGCGTTTCCGGAATGGCGAAATGTTCTTCGAGCGCGATCTTGCCTTGCATGGTCTCCCCTTCGTCTGCCACCGGCCCCCTGCCGGCGCATTAATCTTAACAGGGCCTTTTGCCGCGGGTTTTGCAAGCGGCGTCGCGCGCTCCTTCGCTGGCATGGTTTTGGCGACCATGCGGCTAAGACCAATTCCGTTGTCCCATTTCGGGGCGGGAGAGCCGGGCGAGCGTGCTGATGAATACCCATCAAAACTTCACGCTGGCATCGCGTCCGCAAACCAACCCGATGCTGCGCGGCTGGGCTGTGCTCTCGCGCGGCACATTCTCCGGCGCGATCTTCTTGACCGACGTCGCCTTGATCGTAGCGATGTCCTGCTTTACCGGCATTGCCTATCACCTTGTTGCCTACGGCAATCGCGGCAACATTTCCTCCTTCGTCCAGGTCGGCCTTCTGGCGGCGAGTATTTTCGCGATCTCGAACCTGTTCCGCCGCGAATACCGACTGCCGAATTTCTTTTCCTTCAAACCACATGGCCGGCGCACGATCCAATTGTGGAACGTAACGTTGATTTGCCTCTTGATGCTCGGCTTTCTTGCGCAGATCAGCGTCGATTACTCGCGCGGCTGGATCTTGCTCTTTTACGTCACCACTCTGCCCGTGCTGATCGTACAGCGCTATATCATCGTCCGCGCCACCGCGCTCGCGCGCGCCGCCGGTCTACTGTCTGCGCAGCGCATCTTTCTGATCGGGACCGGCACGCATGTCGGCGCCTTCATCAACCGGTACGAGCCTTGGGCGCTCGGCATCAACATCGTCGGCTGCCGCTTTCTGACGCCGGTTGTCGCCGCAACGCCCGCTGAAGCGCGCCGGGCCATTCTCGACCGCGACCTCGCCGAGGCGGTCGCCAGCGTCCGCAGCCTGGAGCCCGACGCCATCTTCCTGCTGCTGCCCTGGTCGGCGACCGAAACCGTCGATCGCTGCGCCGAAACCTTCCTCACGCTTCCGGTCGAGATCCATCTCGGCCCCGAACAGGTGTTGCACAAATTCGAGGAGGCCAGGCTCTCCACGCTCGGCCCGCTCGCGAGCTTGCAGCTGACGCGCAGGCCGTTGACGCACCGCGAAATCATCCAGAAACGGCTGTTCGATCTGGTTTTCGCCGCGGCGGCGCTCCTTGTGTCGACGCCACTTCTCATCCTTGTCGCCCTGCTCATCAAGCTCGACAGTCCGGGGCCGATTTTCTTCGTGCAGCGTCGCTTCGGCTTCAACCAGCAGCCATTCCGCATCATCAAGTTTCGCAGCATGCGCACGCTCGATGACGGCGCGGTCATTCAACAGGCGCGGCCGGACGATCCGCGATTGACCAGGATCGGCCGCTGGCTGCGGCGCTGGAACATCGATGAAATTCCGCAGCTCTTCAACGTGCTCACCGGCGACATGTCGCTCGTCGGCCCGCGCCCGCATGCGCTGTCGCACGATCGCGAATACGAGCACCGCATCTCGCTCTACGCACGCCGCCACAACATGAAGCCGGGCATTACCGGTTGGGCGCAAATCCACGGGCTTCGCGGTGAGACCGACACCGACGAGAAAATGCGCAAGCGCGTCGAGTACGACCTGTTCTACATCGACAATTGGTCGCTTTGGCTCGACTTGAAAATCATCGCCCGCACGGTTCTTTCGCGCACCTCGTACCAGAACGCGTATTGAGAGCTTTCCGCGGTTCCTCGATTGCGCCCAGCACCTCTAGCGCAGACCTACGCCAAATACGTAGATGGCCGGGACAAGCCCGGCCATGAACGACTGCATAAGATTGCGATGTTTAGCCGACGAGTGCGGAGATGGCGAAGACCGCGCCGATGGTGACGAGGGCAGTCGAAAGCCACAGCACTCCGATGAGCAACCACAGCGGGCGCGGCTTATGCATGGCCGCCGCCGGCAGATCAATCCAGGATTCCAGCTCCGGCTCCGCCCTGCGCAACGTCGCGGACGCGCGCTCGATCGCGGCGATGTCCCGCTCCAATTGGTCGCGATCAGCAGCGGCGAGCGAGCTGGAATCGTTCGCGTTCACCTGCGTGAAGTCGCGGAGCGTATCCAACTCACGAATTTGGTTTACGGCCGCAGTGCCTTCCGCGCGGTTGGCGGGGGGAAAATCCAGATGATGCTGCGACATGGGGCGCACCCTTACTTGCCTGGCCATTCCTAGCCGACCAGCGCCACCCACGCGATATTCATCGCCGGCTAACCTTAACGGCACCGATGAATTGTCCTATCTAGAGAGGCAGAGTGGGGCTTCATCCGACCGTTAAGATGGAAGGCGGCCCAGTTCGCCGCTGCCGTGCCTGCCATGCGGCCAACGAAGCGATTTTTGCGTCAGGTAGCCGGAGGATTCCGCCGATGAGCACATCGACACTGATCGTCCTTGCCGTGATCGTTGTTTTGGTTTTGTGGGTGATCACGATCTACAATGGCCTTATCTCCATGCGGCAACGGGTCAATCAGGCCTTTGCCGATGTGGACGTGCAACTGCGGCAGCGGCACGACCTCATTCCCAACCTGGTCGAGACCGTAAAGGGCTACGCCGCGCACGAGCGCGGTACGCTCGACGAGGTGGTCAAGGCGCGGAACGTTGCCATGGCCGCACAAGGCCCGGCGCAGCAGGCAGCAGCCGAGAACATGCTCTCGGGCGCGCTGCGCCAGCTCTTCGCGCTGTCCGAGGCTTATCCCGACCTCAAGGCCAACGCCAATTTCCAGCAATTGCAGGCCGAGCTGACCGATATCGAGAACAAGATCGCCGCGGCCCGGCGCTTCTTCAACAACGCGGTGCAGGAATACAATACGGGGATCCAGAGATTCCCGGCCGCCCTATTCGCCTCCGCGCTCGGCTTTGCGACCAAAGACTTCTTCGACCTCGGCGAAGAGCGCAAGACCGTCGGCGAGGCGCCGCAGGTCAAGTTCTAAAGCATGATCCATAAAAAGGTGGTTGCCGGATCACGTTCAGACATTAGCTCCGGCAACTCAAGTTACCCGCGATGGCCGCATACGGTCTCTATAGTCACATCCAGTCGAACCGGCGTCGTTCGGTGGCGCTGCTCGTCGGCCTGTTCTTTCTCGTTTACGTGCTCGTCTATGCCGGCGCGCTGATCGCGGAGACCCTGTCGGTCGATGCCGACCTCAACACGCTAATGCAGCGCGCCTGGAGCGATCTCATCAGTGCGGCGCCGTGGGCGACAGTGGGGACGGCGCTGTGGGTGGTCATCGCCTATTTCTTTCATCAGAGCATGATCGATGCAGTGACCGGCGGGCGAGAGGTCACGCGCGCCGAGCAGCCGCGGCTCTTTAATCTTCTGGAAAATCTCTGCATCTCGCGCGGCATCACCATGCCCAAGCTCAAAGTGATGGACTCCGACGCGCTCAACGCGTTCGCCACCGGCATGAGCGATAAACAATATTCGATCACGATCACGTCGGGTCTGCTCAGTCGGCTCACCGATGCCGAAGTCGAATCGGTGCTTGGCCACGAGCTCACGCATATCCGCAACGGCGACGTACGCATGATGGTCATTGCCGTCATCATCGCCGGCGTGGTCTCGTTCTTCGCGGAGCTGGTTTTTCGCCTCTGGTTCTACAACGGCTTCCGCTTTCGCGGCTCGCGATCCGACGACCGTCGCGGCGGCGGCGCCGGCATCGCCATCCTGATCGCCATAGCGCTCTTAGTGCTCGCCTACATCCTGTCATTCGTCATTCGGCTGGCTTTGTCGCGCTCGCGCGAACTCCTCGCCGATGCCGGCTCGGTGGAACTCACCAAAAACCCGGACGCTATGATCTCGGCGCTGCGCAAGATCGAAGGCCGTGGCGAATTGCCGGGCGCGACTTCCGCCGTGATGGAAATGTGCATCGATAACCCGCGCGAAGGTTTTGGCGAGTTGTTCGATACCCATCCGACTGTCGAAAGCCGCGTCGCGGCGCTGGTCAAGTTTGCCGCCGGCCACGATCCCGGCCCGATCGCGCTGCCGCCACCGGGTGAGGCTTCCGCCGAATCCACCGATGATCCGGCTGCCACCGGCCCGTGGGGTTCATCGCCGATAGGCGGGCCGTGGGGCTCCTCGGCGGAAACCGGCGCCAACGACAGCCCGCCGGAAGAAGCCAACAGTTCCACCGGCGGGGCCGCCTCGGGACCATGGGGCCCGCACCGCGGCGGGTAGCCGCAAAGCCGTCACAATTAACCATATCGGATTGCAAATCGGGTCGCAGGCGGTCTTGGCCCGCGCGCGGGATACGTTAAGGCTTCCAAACAGGAGCCGGGGTGTGTAGAAGCAGAATCAGGGGAAAACGGCGTGACACGCTCGGTCCGGCCGCAGTCATCCTGTGAAATTCGCTCGCGGGACACAACGCGGCTCGCGGCGGCGCGGAGTCAGTGAGGGATCGGCCATGGCTAAGCCAACGGTGGTGGTCGTAGGTGCGGACAAGGGCGGCGTCGGCAAGACCACGGTCGCACGCACGCTGCTCGATTATTTCACGGCGCATCACGTGCCGACGCGCGCGTTCGATACCGAATCGCCTAAAGGAACCCTCAAACGTTTTCATCCCGACATCAGCGAAATCGTCGACGCCACCTCGGTGCCCGACCAGATGCGGATTTTCGACACGCTGTCGACCACCGACGCAAGCGTGACAGTGCTCGACGTGCGTGCCGGTCTTTTGTCGCCCACGCTGCGCTCGCTGCGTGACATCGGCTTTCTGGACGCAGTGAAGAAGGGACAACTCACCTTCATCGTCTTCCATATCCTCGGCTCGTCGATCGCCTCGCTGAACGAGATCGAGGACACGTCCTCATTCCTCGGAGACAGCAAATATTTCCTGGTCAAGAACTTCATCAACAACACGAGCTTCTTCGAGTGGGACCAGGCCACGCACGCGTCGTATTTCCATAAGTTCAAGGACGCCGTCGAGATCACCATCCCAAAGCTCAACGAGATGGCCTATGAGCAGGTTGAGCTGGCCTCTGTTCCCTTCCTTACCTTCGTCGCTAACAAAGGCACAAAGGGTGAAGCGGCCAACTACTCCTTCGTGCTGCGCGGCTATGTACGCCACTGGCTCGGCAATGTTTGGGCCGAGTACGACCGCGTCAAGCTCAACGAGATCGTTGCGAGCGGCGGCGTCGCGCCAAGCGGCCCGCGCGTGCAGGTCGTCAGCCGGTCGTAAAATCGCGCGGCTGTGATGACGCAGCCGGCGCCCCTCTACATCGTCACATCGCCACGCCCGAGGATGGGTAAGACGCTGCTTGCGCGGCTATTGATGGAGTTCTTCCGCTACAGTCGCCGGCCGGTGGTCGGCTTCGACCTCAATCCGCGTGATCCGGCGCTCGCGGGTCGCTTCCCGAAGCTGGTCTGGCCCGTCGACATCACCGATACCCTGGGCCAGATGAAGCTGTTCGACCAGCTGATCGCGGAAACCACGAGTACGAAGGTCGTCGATCTGGGATACGGGCCGTTCGAACAGTTTTTCGCGGTGATGCGGGAGATCGGCTTCGCGCAGGAGGCGCGGCGCCGGGGGATCGATCCGATCGTCTTTTTCGTGACCGATCAGACCATGGCGACCATGCGCAGCTACGGCGAATTGCAACGCCGGTTGGCGGCAACTTTGGTCCCGGTGCACAACGAGTCGGTGTCGCTTATGTTCTCCAAGGAAGACTTTCCGCTTACGCGCCCCGAATGCGGCGTGATCCGCATCCCCCGCCTGTCCGCGATCGTGCGCGGCGTGATTGATCGGCCCAATTTCTCGTTCAACGCCTACATGGCCAAGCAGCCCGGTGGACCGACTGAAGTCCATAAATGGATCGCCGAGTTCTACGCCGAGTTTCGGAATTTCGAACTGCGGCTGCTGATGGGCAAGCTCAGCGCCGCCCTCGGCGACATGCCCACGCACACGCGCGGACGCGTGCGCTGAAGTTAACTCATCAACCAGACGCTCGTTAGCCACTGGCTAATTTCCGCTTTTTGGCGGATTGCGGACTCAAGTTGGACGTCAGTCCAAGTCCGATGCGCCACGAGCAGACATCGTAATGAAGTTGCGGTCATGCATCGGCATCAGAGAACATTGACCGAGCCTAGATCTCGATCTGACCACCTAGCTCGATCACACGATTGGGCGGGATGCGGAAGAATTCGGTCGCCGCTAGGGCGTTCCGATGCATTGCCTCGAACAGCTTGGTCCTGATCCGGATCCATCGCGACGCTGCGGTGGAAACGATCGTCAATCGGCCGACAAAAAATGACGTGTCCATCATGTTGAAATGCAGTTGCTGCGAGCTGCAGCCCTTGAGCGCCTGCGGGATGTCGGGTTGCTCCATGAAACCGTAGTGGACGACCACCGAATGGAAATTGTCCGTTAGATGGGTAACTTGGATACGCTTGTCCGCTGCGACGTACGGAACGTTCTCTGTCATCACATGCAGCAGCACGATGCGCTGATGGATGACTTTGTTGTGCTTGAGATTGTGCAGCAAGGGCACCGGAACTACATCGGTTCGGCTAGTCAGATAAACGGCCGTGCCCGAAACGCGCGGCTTATCGTGAATCTGGACGATGAAGCCAGCGAGCGGCATGGTATCGCGCTCAAGCTTTTGCAGCATGAGCTCACGGCCGCTCCTCCATGTCCAAATGAGAAAGAAGATCAAACCAGCGATCACCAGCGGGACAAACCCACCTTGGAAAACTTTCATGAGATTGGCGGAAACGAAAGAGAGGTCGACGACGACGAACAGTCCGGCGACTAGGAGGCTCAGCAGCAGGCTCCAGCGCCAGATCTCTCGCATTGCCAGAAACATCAGTATCGAGGTCAACAGCATGGTCAGCGAAACGGCGACGCCGAATGCAGCCGCGAGATTGTCGGATGAGCGAAATGCGAGTGTGAGCCCGAGCGTCACCGCCATGAGGACCCAGTTGACGAAGCCCACATAGATCTGGCCGTAACCCTCCACTGAGGTCTGCGTGATGTGGAGGCGTGGACACAATCCGAGCTGGATCGCCTGCCGCGTCATCGAAAATGCGCCGCTGATGATCGACTGGCTGGCGATGATCGTCGCAAAAGTGGCGAGCAAAACCAGCGGCACTTGGAGCGGCACCGGACACAATACGAAGAATGGATTGGCGTCGGCCGCGACCGCACCCTCGACAACCGCGGCCGCCTGCCCCGCATAGTTGAGGAGCAGCATGGGTAGGACAAGACCATACCAGGCGAAGCGGATTGGCCCGGGCCCGAAGTGGCCCATATCGGCGTAGAGCGCTTCCGCCCCAGTAGCGCACAGGAACACGGCCCCGAGAACCAGGAAACCGGTAAAGCCGTGGCTGAACAGGTAGACAAAGCCATAACGGGGATCCAACGCGACCAGGACGCCGGGATGGCTCACCACGCCGCCGAGCCCGAGTACTCCGATTGTGATGAACCACACCGTCATGACCGGTCCGAACAACTTTCCGATTCGCGCGCTACCCTGCGGCTGGAGAGCGAAGAGCGCGACGAGAACGGCCACGGAAAGCGGCACGACATAAGGGGCGATTGCCGGCGCCGGGAGTTTGAGCCCTTCGAGTGCGCTCAACACCGAAATAGCCGGCGTTATCGCACCGTCACCATAGAGCAGCGCTGCACCCAGCACGCCGATAGCGATCACGCCGAGGCGATTGCCATGCTTGATGCCCAGCAGCGACATAAGCGCCAAGATGCCGCCCTCCCCGTCATTGTCGGCTCGCATCACCACGGCGACATACTTAATCGAAGTAGTGATCAAGAGTGTCCACACGATTAGCGATAGCATGCCGACCGCGACCTCCGGCGTCGCTCCGCCTCCCCAGTCGAGCGCCGTTTTCATTGTGTAGAGCGGGCTTGTCCCGATATCGCCGTAGACGACCCCAAGCGCACCGAGCGCTAGTACGCCGAGGCTGCCGCGCGACGCAGATACCCCTCCGCTACCGACAATTTCCGTCGTATTCATAAGCATTCCCGTAAGGCGCGGTTGGATACCGGCATGTAACCTTGTCGAGGACACTGAGATTTGGTGATCGACAACGAAAATATCGAAGCGGATGGCAGGCAGGCACTTATGGTATACGTCTTGTCAGCCCTAAGGCGAAGCCCTCTCCACTGTTGGCAGTTCTAACAGGATCCAACCGGGCTTCTAACGCGCTGAGCCGTTGCTGGAGCTTCTCGATGTGGTCGGGGCTCAGTCGCTCAGCGCAGCCCGCTACGACGCGCCGGCCCCGCACGACGAGCGGCTTGACGATGCTTGGGTCGTGACACGTCGATGCTACATCGTCGAGGGCACGCAGGAGCCGTAGACTGACGGCTATGTCCGACGTTGAGTAGTGGCGAATTTGCTCAAATGCCGTTTCGAGAAGGCCCTCGATCTCGATCCACGGAACAATGACCCTGACGACGTGCGGTGGATCGCAAAGCAGCGAAACCGGGGGCTTACGGCTCACGAATCGGATTAGGACCCGCCCGAGCTGATCGATGCAGGTGATCGCAGTGCTTGGGTCGTTGACCGCGGGTGAAATCGCCTTTAGCGCGATGTCAACAATCTGAATGACCCCAAACTCGACGTCTTGCTGCATCGTCCTAGTCGGTCCGATGTCGAACGTCGAGAGCAGTTCGCGGACACAAATGGGATTGAGCCGCTCCCGAGGCGAGACGTGGAACAGCGGGACGCCCGCCGGCACGAAATGCCCGACCCTTCGGAGCATGCGCACCCGCACCTTGAATGCCTTCGCGAGATAGAGCAGACGCCCGGTATCGACATAGCGGATGTAGCCGGAGACCGTGCTCCCGACCGGACTCTCGCGCTCATTACCATTGAATGGTACGCCGGCTGAGTCGTAGATGTATCGTTGCGAGTCTGGCATGACGCTGTCGATCACGTCCTCCGTTTCGCCCGCGATCCGATCGACGATGTGATTGACGCTGATCGCCTGCGAGATGTGCTGAATAAAGAAGATCAACCATGCGACGCAGGTCAGAGCGAGCAACATTGCGCCGGTAACTGTGGCAACCGGAGTAAAGGGGTGCGGGAGGAAGTGCGCGGCAGGCAATGCGGCCACGCAATAGGCGAAGGTGCCGAGGAAGATACCCAGCGTCCACTGAGTCACGCGGTCCCTGACGAAGCTAACGAGGATTCGGGGGGAGAACTGCATCGACGCAAGCGTCAATGTCATAAGAAGAATGGCGAAAACGATCGAAACGACCGTCATGATCGACCCGGCGATCGCGCCGAGGATGATCTGGGCGACCTGGGGGTCGGCACGGGACGGAAACAGCACCCTGGGAACCCAGGCGCTCAGCACCGGGACGGTTTCTTCGAGCGACGAAAGGACAGCACCGAGAAGGCCGAGAGCGATGGAGATCAGCAACGGCCGGACCAGAAAGCCGCCGCGCAGCGCATACATCGCGGTGCGGAGCAGGGGAACTAAACGGTTTATCACGACGCGGCTGTCTCCGATCTGGACACGAAATTGCCGCCGACCGAACCAACCGGTCAAAAACGACCCCCTTAAGCAAGCGCGAGTACCAGATCGCGGTATTGCGTGTCAGGCGTTGATCTGCATCAAACAGCGCCGGAGCGATTTGCGATGTTATTATGATAATCGAGACAAAAGAATAGCGCCTTCTTGTGAAGGCAAGATGCGGAAGTTAACAAAAAATTTTGATTGTCGCGAGTTTTGATTGTCGCGAGTGGGAGAAAGATTGATGTTCGAAATCATCTACCTGTTTGTGCTCGCATGGGCAGCGCTGCCCTTGGCCCGTACCCTAATACAAGGGGGACGCGGCAACCACATTGCGTTTGTGCACCGGCTCTATCGCGATGCCGCATACATTTTGGCGGCTGTCGTCGGAATCATCGTATTCGAAGGCGCGCTCGGCATCTCCCTCGAAAACTACTGGTTTGAAGAGCTAGGCCAGAGCCACCGCTATTGGCTGTCTCTCGAATATCGTGTGGCAATTTTCTTGGTGGTCTCGCTTTTGGTCGGCCTGTTTGTGGGCGCCAACCTGCGCGTACTGTGCCGGCCGTATGCGGTCGTCCCGACAAGCGCGCCTTGGATCGTCGGATTTGTGCTTGCGGCCTTGATCGGATTTCTCGCGATGCCGTTGTGGATCCCGCTCATGCGGTTCCTTGGCGCCACGCCGGCCGGCGTGGCCGATCCTGTGTTTGGCAGAGATCTTTCTTTCTACCTGTTGGCATTACCCCTCTACGACGACATGGTCGAAATCGTCATCGGCATCCTTTGCGTCATGATCGCGCTCTGGGTCGTCATAGCGGCGGTGGCACGCAGCGGAACGGCTCCGTTCGGCTATCGCCCCGATCCATTCGGAGCCTCTCAGGCGAATCGAAGCGTCGCCGTTTTATCACCGAGCCAGAGCCGCGCGCTCTCGGCGACCTGGATCCGGCAAGGCATGGTTCTCGGCACCCTCTTGTGCGTCGCATTCGCGGCCAGTCGGTTTTTGGCCCGCTATCACCTCGTTGTGGACGGACATTCGAAGGTCGTGGCTGGCGCAGCCTATGCCGACGTCAATTTCTGGCTACCCGGATACGACCTCATCGTCGCGTGTTGGTTCGCGGCCGCGTTGATCCTGGGGCTGGCGGCTGCCATTCCGCGCATTCGCAACTGGTTGTTGATGCGCCGGTCGCATTGGCTCGCGCCGTTGGCAGTACTGGCGCTGCTTTTCGTGGGAGCAGTCGTGGTTCCCGGCGGGATCGAGGATTTCTACGTGGGTCCGAACCAGATCACGTTGGAGCTGCCGTATCTGCTCAGGAGCATCGCCGGCACCCGCCAAGCATATAACCTTGAGGGACCCTTGGTCGCGGAACGAGAATTCGCCGTCTCCACGACGCCGTTAACGGCTGCCGACTTGACAAAAGATGCCGCCACGCTGCAGGACGCGCGCATCTGGGATTGGCGCGCGCTCGAGCCGCAACTACAGCAAATTCAAGGCTTGCGGCCTTACTACACGTTTCACAGCGTCGATATCGATCGTTATGTGATCGATGGCGCCGAGCGGCAGGTCATGATCACGGCGCGCGAGCTCGATGTTACGCGGCTTCCCGCCCCCGCCCAGGTCTGGGTCAATCTCGCGCTCAAATACACCCACGGCTATGGTGCAGTCGCGGTTCCGGTGAATGAGATCGACAGCAGAGGCAATCCAGTTCTCTGGGCGCATGACATTCCGGTCGACGCCAAGAAAGATCTGTCCGTCGCCCGCGGCGAGATTTATTTCGGCGAGCTCACCGACGACCGTGTCTATGTGCACACTACCGAGAAGGAATTCGATTTCCCGCAAGGCCAGGCCAACGCCGAGACGGTGTACCAGGGAACTGGAGGAATCTTGCTATCCAACTTGTGGCGCAGGCTGGTCATTGCCCGCGAGTTCGACGGCCCGCGGCTGTTCATCTCGGGGTATTTCACGCCCGAAAGCCGGGTGATGCTGCGCCGGAATATCGTCGAACGGGCCCAGACGCTCGCTCCGTTCCTGAGCTTTGATCGCGATCCGTACATCGTCGCGGATGCGGACCATTATTCGTACATCCTCGATGCATATACGACCTCGGAGAATTATCCTTACAGTGAGGCCTATCGGGGATCGCTTCCGACTTTCCGCGGGTACAACTACCTGCGCAATTCCGTCAAGGCAGTGATCGACGCCTATAATGGCTCGGTGACGTTCTACGTCTTCGATCGGCACGATCCGATCATCAACGCCTATCGGCAAGTATTGCCCGAGCTTTTCAAGGACGCGCGCGAGATGCCTGAGAATCTGCGCCGGCATATCCGGTATCCGGAGGATATCTTCACGGTGCAGGCCGAGATGTATGGCACCTACCACATGACCAACCCGACCACCTTCTACAACCGTGAGGATCGCTGGGAGGTCCCGCACGAACTTTATCGAAGCAGCGAGATCGCGATGCTGCCTTATTACGTGACGACCCAGCTTCCCGGTGCCGAAAAGCCGGAGTTTCTGCTCATGTTGCCCTTGGCGGTCGCCGGCAAGAATCAGATGGCGGGTTGGCTCGCGGGCCTTTCCGATGGCGAGAACTACGGGAAAATGGTGGCTTTCCGCTTTCCCAAGGGGACTTTTATCGACGGCCCGGCACAGGTGGAATCACGGATCAGCTCGGACAGCCGGTTCTCCGGGGATCTCACGCTTTGGGATCAGCACGGTTCGCATGTCATTCGCGGCAATCTCATTGTGCTGCCGCTTGTCGACAATCAGCTCATTATGATCGAGCCGGTCTATATCGAGGCTGAGCAGACTAGGATCCCGATGCTCGCCCGCGTGGTGTTGGGGCAGCTCTTGCCCGATGACCGCAAGATCGAATGGGCGAGCACGCTCACCGATGCCGAGCGCCTCCTTGTCGGTGCGCCAGCGCCGACAGCTGGCGCGCCCGACACGCGAACCGGCAACGAAATGTTGGAGCGTGCGCGTGCACTGTTCGACGAGATGCAGCGGGAATATGCGTCTGGCAACTTCGCGCGCTACGGCGAGCTTCTCCAGCAGCTTGGAAAGCTGCTCCAGCCACATTGAAATTTCCAACCGGGTATAATTGACCGAATCGGAAAGCCGCTGCGCCACAAGCTGGCGGCCCGCGGCTACGCGTCCCACATGGGACAAGCACAACATCGACGTGCCGTTTCAGGGAACGGCGGCTTTTTCGCTGACCCGCTCCAACAACGCGATCAGCCCTTTGAGAATTTCATTTGGCGACGGCGGGCAGCCGCGAATGTGCAGGTCGACCGGCACCACGTTCGAAACCCCGCCGGTGACCGCATAGCTGCCCGAGAAAATTCCGCCGTCAACGGCACAGTCTCCGACCGCGACCACCCATTTAGGATCCGGCGTTGCGCGATAAGTCCGTTCCAGAGCCTCGCGCATGTTCTTTGTAACCGGTCCGGTCACCAACAGCACATCGGCGTGGCGCGGCGATGCGACGAAACGCAGACCAAAGCGCTCAAGATCGTAGAACGCATTGTTAAGGGCGTGAATTTCGAGCTCACAGCCGTTGCACGAGCCAGCGTCGACCTCGCGGATCGACAGGCTGCGTCCCAGTCGCCGCCGCGCGGCGCGGTCGAATTGTCTCGCAAGCTCGCCAAGCGCGTCATCATCGGCGCGTGGCGGCGCCTCAGTGAGGGGACGGTGCGTCAAGCCCTCGAAAAGCGTTCTGCGCATGGTCTCATCCTGTTGGCCAGTCCTTACAAGTCGTGCCCTGAATACGAACAGTTGAACGATTTGTTGCACAGCGGAAAATCCGCCACGATGTTTCCTTCAATAGCCGCTTCCAGAAGCGGCCACTGGAACCACGACGGATCGCGCAGATGGCAACGCAGGACACGCCCGCCATCGAGCCGTACCGCGACCAGCACATCACCGCGAAAGCCTTCCGCAAAGCCCAACCCTTCACCTGCGCCGGTGCCGGCGTCGGGCGCGGTTGCGATCGGTCCGGTCGGCATGCGCTCGAGGAGCTGTTCGATGAGCGCCAGGCTTTGCTCGACTTCGCGGATGCGCACCCACACGCGGGCATTGACATCACCCGCCGTCAGCACGGGGACGGCAAAGTCAAGTTCATCGTATGGCGCATAGCCCGGCGTTTTACGCGCATCGAAATCGCGGCCGCTGGCGCGCCCGACATAGCCGGGCGCCCCGAACTGCCGCGCGAGATCGGCGCTGACGATGCCGGTCGAGACAGTGCGGTCCTGCAAGGAAGCGGTGTTGTCGTAAAGCTCGACCAGCCGCGGAAATCGCCGCTGAATGTTCGTCAAGCAACTGCGGATCAGAGCTGCGCCATGAGCAGGAAGATCGGACGTAACCCCGCCCGCGATAACCCGGTCCATCATCAACCGATGACCGAAGCAGACCTCGGCGGCGCGCAACACCAACTCGCGCAGGATCCCGCAATGCGCGTGCATGATCGAGAACGACGCATCGTTGCAGATGGCGCCGATATCGCCGAAGTGGTTCGCCAGCCGTTCGAGCTCAGCCATCAGGGCTCGCAGATATCGCGCACGCGGCGGAGCCTCGAAATTGAGCGCCCCTTCGACCGCGTGGGCGAAAGCGATTCCGTAGGCGACGGTGCTGTCACCGGAGGTGCGGGCGGCCAGCCGCGCCGCCCGCTCGATGCTCGCGCCAGCCATCAGCGACTCGATACCCTTGTGCGCGTAGCCCAGGCGCTCTTCGAGCCGCACCACCGTCTCCCCGCCGGCGGTGAAGCGGAAATGTCCCGGCTCGATGATGCCGGCATGTACAGGCCCAACGGGAATTTGGTGCAGGCTCTCGCCCTCGACCGGTAGAAACGAATAGGCTGGTCGCACAGCCGGCGCGGGCGTACGCGCGCCGAGCGGATGCTGCACGTCCCAAAAGCCGAGATCGAGCCAGGGCCGCGTGTCAGGCGCGCCGATCGGCTCGAGGCCGTAGAGACTGCGAATCGCGCGTTCGAACCGGATGGCGGGCGGATGCAACGCGCCGACCGACGGAAACGTTCGGTCGGGACATGCGAGGCTGACGACCGCGATGTCGCCTGCGTCCTCGTCAATGATCGCCATGTGTACCCAAAACGCGGCGTCTGCATCTCCCCACAAGCCAAGCAGCGTGGCGCGGCCGGCGGCGACTTCGCCCGCAACTACGCGCCACGCTTCGGTTGTTACTACCAGGCGCGGCCAAGGGCGATGAGCGTCGACTCGCTCGCCCTGCGGAATGATGTCGATGAGTGCGGGCATCGTCCTAACCGAGCAGTCTGGCGACGTTTTGGAACCAGGCGACGAGCGCCGGCGGTATGTAGATGCCGGCAACGAGCACGAGCGCGAGATGGGCAAACATCGGCACGTAAGAGGCCTGCGCCTTGGCGCTCGGACCGCGCGGCTCGCCGAACGCGATGCTGTTGAGCCGAAGGAAGAGACCGGCCAAGGCGACCAGAATGCCGAAGACGAGGATGATCGCGAGCAGCGGAGCGCGCGCGAAGGTCGACGTCACTACCAGAAATTCGCTGATGAAGATGCCGAGCGGCGGCAGACCGGCGATCGCTACGACCCCGAGGATCAGACCCCAGCCGAGAACCGGATGGGTCACAGTGAGGCCGCCCATGTCGGCGATGCGCTGCGTGCCCTTGACCTGCGCAACATGGCCGACGGCGAAAAAGATCGCCGACTTGGTGAGCGAATGCATGGTCATGTGCAACAGGCCAGCAAAATTGGCGATCGGGCCGCCCATGCCGAAGGCGAAGGTGATGATGCCCATGTGCTCAATCGACGAATAGGCGAACAGACGCTTGATGTCGCGGCGGCGGTAAAGCATGAACGCCGCGAAGACGAGCGAGAGCAATCCGAGCGTCACCATCAGCGGGCCGGGTGCGAGCGCCGCCGCGTTGGCCGCCAGCAGCATCTTGAAGCGCAACAGGGCGTAGAGCGCGATATTGAGCAGCAATCCCGACAGCACCGCCGAGATCGGCGTCGGACCTTCGGCGTGTGCATCAGGCAGCCAGGCATGCAGCGGCGCGAGGCCGACCTTCGTGCCGTAACCAAGCAGCAGAAACACAAAGGCTAAATCGAGGAGCGCCGGATCGAAGGCGCCCGCGCGGCGCACGAGCACGGTCCATTCCATGGCGTCGAGGCCCTCGCCGATAACCGGCCGCGCGGCCATGTAGACGAGGATGGTGCCGAACAGAGCGAGCGCGATGCCGACGCTGCCGAGGATGAAATATTTCCACGCCGCTTCGAGCGCCTCGTGGGTGCGGTAGATGCCGACCATCAGCACGGTGGTCAGCGTGGCAAGCTCGATCGCCACCCACATCAGGCCGATATTGTTGGCGACGAGCGCAAGATTCATCGCGAACATCAGCACTTGATACATGGCATGGTAGAAACGCACGAAGGGCGGCGTTAGCCGCCCGGTTTCGAGCTCATGGCCGATGTAGCTCGCGCTAAAAATGCTGGTAGTGAAGCCGACGAACGTAGTGAGCGCGATGAAGGTGCCATTGAGATCGTCCACCTGAAGATACGAGTTCGGCTGCGGCCGTCCAAAGAATAGCGAAAGCGCACAGATCAAAGTGAGCGTCGTCGCCAGAACGTTGAGCCGGGCAGTTGCCCGATAATCGGGCAGCACCGCAAGCAGTGCGGCCGCGACGGCGGGAACGACGAGGACGCCCGCCACAGCATCGGGTCCTACTTCATTGAAGGTCATCGGCGCTCTCCGCGAAAACGATCGAGCACCTGCACGTCGACCGTGTCGAAGCGTTCGCGGATACGGAACAGAAAAATTCCGATCACGATGAAGGCAATGAGGATGGAGAATGCGACGCTGATCTCGACCACGAGCGGCATGCCCTTGGCGCCAGTCGCCGCGAGCACAAGGCCGTTTTCGAGCGACATGAAGCCTACCACCTGGCTCACCGCATTGCGGCGCGTCACCATCATCAACAGGCCCAGCAGCACCACAGAGAGCGCGAAGGCGAGGTCCTCGCGCGCCAACGGATCGGCATCCGACGTTACGCGCAGCATCACTACCATGGAGAGCGCCACGAGGCCGATGCCGGCGAGCATGGCGGGGCCGACGCCCACCGCTTTCTCGATCTCGCGATGAATGCCGAGCCGAACGATGATCCGATGCAGCGCCACCGGGATGACGATCGCCTTGAAGACGAGCGCGATCCCGGCGGTGACGTAGAGATGCGGTGCGTCCTGAATGAAAGCCTGCCAGGCGACTGAAGCCGCCAGCACCAGGGCATGCACGGCATAGATGTTGAGCAGCGAATAAAGCCGGTCCTGATAAAGCTCGAGGAAGCTGATCAGCACCAGCGATCCGGCGAGCAGATGGGCAATGTCGAAATCGATGCCGCTCATTAGAAACTCCCCGACACGAACCGCAGCAATGTCGCCAACAGCCCAAGCATCAGCGCCGCGCCCAGAAATTCCGGCACGCGGAACACGCGCATCTTGGCGATCGACGTCTCGAACAGCGCAAGAAGGAAGCCGCCGACGGCGAGCTTTCCGGCATAGGCGGAAATCCCGACGGCAAGCGCCGGCAACCCGGCACCGGCCGGTGCGAGACCCCAAGGTGCGAACAGGCAGGCGATCACGGAGACGTAGAGGACGAGCTTGAGCGAGGCGGTAAGCTCGATCAGCGCCAGATGCCGGCCGGAATATTCGAGCACCATGGCCTCGTGCACCATTGTGAGCTCAAGATGCGTCGCCGGGTTGTCGACCGGAATTCGGCCGTTCTCGGCGATCGCCACCATCATGAGTGCGATAAGCGCTAGGCCGAGCGAGACACGCAGCCCGACTTCGGAGGACGCCATGAACGCGGCCATGGTGGAGAGTTGCGTCGAGCCGGCGATCAACGCGAGCGTGAACACGATCATGATCATCGCCGGCTCCGCCAGCGAGGCGATCATCACCTCGCGGCTCGATCCGATGCCGCCGAAGCTCGTGCCGACATCAAGTCCCGCCAGCGCCAGAAAGAAGCGCGCACTGCCCAAGAGCGCGATGATGGCAATAAGGTCGGCCGACCAGGAGAACAGGAGCCCGGTGCGGAAGGTCGGCACCAGCGATGCCGCGACCCAGATGGCGGCGAAGACCAGATAAGGAATGACGCGGAATAGCCACGAGGCGCTGTCCGCCAGCACCACGTCCTTGCGCATGAGCCGCGCGAGATCGCGATAAGGCTGGATCAGCGGCGGGCCTTGCCGTCGCAGCAATCGCGCCTTCACCTTGCGCACGAAGCCGGTGAAGAGTGGCGCCAAAAACAGCACCAGCAGCATCTGCACGCCCTGCACGGCCACGTCGAGAATCATGTCCATATCGCGAGCACCAGGAGCAGGATGACCAGGGCCCCGAACACGAGGCTCAAAAACTGACGGATGGTCAGGAATTGCAGACGGTTGAGACGATCGGCGGCGAAGCCGATGCCGACGACGATGGGCGCATAGATCGCGTCCCAGATAAGATCGCGCAGCTCCACCGTCAGCCGCGCCGGCCGCGTGTCGCCCGGCGGCGGCATGAAGCTCGCCTCGCGAGCGCGAAACACGATGGTGCCGAACACGCGCCGAATCGGCTGGGCAAAGCTCATCGCCGAATATTGCGTCGCCGGGCTTGCATCGGGATAGCCGCAATCCCATGCCGGCGCACGGCGCAGTCGGTCAGAGGCGAGACGGTGGATCGCGAATGCTGCGAGCATGGCCGATATAGTCATGAACAAAAAGACGAGCAGGCCGTCATAGGAGCTGCGACTTGCGGCAATCGGGACAATCGACAGCCATTGCGCGCCGCTCTGCTCCGGCATGCGACTGCCGATCAGGGCCGAGCTGACAGGCGCGAGCGCGTCGATGAACAGGCCGGGCAGAATTCCGGCAAGAAGACAGAGCAACGCAAGGAGCATCATCGCAGCGAGCGAATACCAATCGGTCTCTGTCGCGCCTTCGGCGGCGGGCGTGCGCGGGCGGCCGAGAAACGTCACCCCGTAGACCTTGACGAAGCAGGCGGCGGCCAGCGCAGCGGAGAGCGCAAGCAGCGCGCCGACCGCCGGCACCAGAAGCTTAAGCCCCCACGACGGGATTTGCGGACTCAGCAGGATCGCTTGGAAGGTCAGCCATTCGGAGACGAAGCCATTGAGCGGCGGCAGCGCGGAAATCGCCACGCACCCGACGAGAAAAACAAAAGCGGTCTGCGGCATGCGGTGGATGAGGCCGCCGAGATGCTCCATGTCGCGCTCGCCGGTTGCAGTGAGCACGGCGCCGGCGCCGAAGAACAGCAGGCTCTTGAACAGCGAATGATTGAACACGTGAAGGAGCGCAGCGGTAAACGCCAGCGCCGCCGCGAACAGCATGCCGTGCGCCTTGAATGCCAGCGCAAGTCCAAGCCCGATGAAGATGATCCCGATATTTTCCACCGTGTGATAGGCGAGCAGGCGCTTGAGATCGTGCTGCATGAGCGCGTAAAGCACGCCCATGACCGTCGTCACTCCGGCGAATGCAAGCACCACGATGCTCCACCACCAGGCCGGGCCGCCGGCGAGGTCGAAGACGATGCGCACGAAGCCGTAGACGGCGACCTTCGTCATTACGCCGCTCATCAGGGCGGAGACGTGGCTCGGCGCCGCCGGATGGGCGAGCGGCAGCCAGACATGCAGCGGCACGAGGCCGGCCTTCGAGCCCGCGCCAGTCAGTGCAAGGATCAGCGTCAGCGCGCCGAGGGCGGCGGACGGATGCGCGGCGCGCATCTGCGCGAACGCATACATGCCGTCGGGGCCGGCGAGCAGGCCGAACGCGAGCAGCAAAGCGAGCGTCCCGAAGCTCGCCATCACCAGGTACACGTAGCCGGCGCGCACATTCTCAGGCACGCGATGATGCGCCATCACCATCGCCCACGACGTGAGCGACATAAATTCCCACGAGAGCAGATACGTGAAGGCGTCATCGGCGAGCACGACGAGCGTCATAGCGGCGAGGAAGGCAGGATAGAACGGCAGTACGCGCTCGGGCGCTGTCTCGTGTTCCCCGTAGCCGAGCGCGAACAGACTCGCGCTCATGGCGCCGAGATCGACTACGACCAGGAAAAAGGCGGAGAGCGCGTCAATGCGTAAATGCGCGCCGAGCCACGGCACGCCAACCGGCAGCGTGATGCTTTCAGGCGCCGCCGCGCCGAGAAGATGCGCAATCGCAGCTATGAGCGAAACCGCGGATATGATCATGCTCGCGCCGTAAACGAAGCGCGTGGCGCGGTTCGAACTCCTCAGCGCCACGGCGATCGGAGCGAGAGCCAGCAGGACCCCGGCGCAAACAAGGACGATCGTCACCGTCACCAGGTCGCCCCCTTCAGCCGTACGCCACGGCCGCCGCCTTGGCTCGCGGCGCTGTCGGAGATCAACTCGACGCCAAGCGCATCGAGCGCCGCGACGAGCTTCATCAGGGAATCGACGTGGCCGCGGATCACGCCCACGCTGGCCTCCATGCGCTGGATGGTCGGTAGCGACAGCCGGGCCGCTTCAGCGAGCTTGCGCTGATCGATGCCGAGTAGTGCGCGCGAGGCCTTAAGCTGGCCGGCGGTGATCATGGGGCGGGGTCAGAAGTGATGTCTAGAATCTCTATTTCTATTAATAAAAAATCAATTCTGATATTTCAATCATTTATTTTCCAGCGCGGACGAGTACTGGATTGCCCCTAATCGCGGACGTTCGGCTGCGGCGGCACGATGTACAGAACCATTTCTTCGCTCGGCGACGCGGCCACGAGCCGCACGGCGGGCGCGTCCGTCAGAGCGGAGCGCGCGAGCAAGGATGGCAAGTTCCATCGGTTCTGAACTCAGCAATGCCACACTTTCCGATGCGAAAAGATTTTGCCAAACTAGATTTGAAGTGACAGGGGTCCCCGACAATTGCTGAAGCTTAAAGACCGGACGGCGGTCGTCACCGGCGCCGCCAGTGGAATTGGCCGGGCGATCGCGGCCTCGCTGGCGCGCCGCGGCTGCCATCTTGCACTCGCCGATATCGACGATGCGGCGCTCGCCCGCACCGCTAGCGAGCTTGCCGAGCCGGGCGTGCGCATCAGCCGGTATCATCTCGATGTGTCGGATCGCGACGCCGTCGCCGCTTTTCCGGCGCGCGTGATCGCGGAACACGATGGCGTCGATGTACTCGTCAACAATGCCGGCGTCGCGCTCGGCGGCACTTTCCCGGAGGTCGCCGAGCGCGATTTCGACTGGCTGTTCGCGATCAATTTTTTCGGCGTCGTGCGGATGACGCGGGCGTTCCTGCCGCTCCTATACAAGAGCGAGGAAGCACGTCTCGTCAACATTTCAAGCCTGTTCGGCCTGATCGCGCCGCCGGGCCAAACCGCCTACGCGGCGAGCAAATTCGCGGTACGCGGCTTTTCCGAATCCTTGCGGCATGAGCTTGCGCGAACGCGCATCGGCGTTACCGCCGTCCATCCCGGTGGCGTCGCCACCTCGATCGCGAAAAATGCCCGGCTGCCGAACAGTCTCTCCGCCGACGAGGTTACGAAAAGACGGAAATTCTTCAATTCCTTCCTTATAATGCCGCCCGAGGTCGCCGGCGAAACGATCGTTCGCGGCGTCGAACGGCGCAAGGTGCGCATCGTGGTCGGCACCGATGCCAAGATGGCCGCGTTCGTCGAGCGGCTCATGCCCGTGACTTACTGGAATTGGCTCGGGCGGGGATCGAAGCAATGAACGATGTTGAATTTCATGCCGGAGCGCTGGCCACCGGGCCGGCTGGAGAGACAGGCCGATGATCGCGTTCGCCTGGATCGTTGGTATCGTCCTTGTGCTTCTTGCACTTGCGCTGGGTGGATTCGCCCTTTTCTCCGCGTGGACGGCGCGGCAGGTCGAGAAGAGATTGCCTCCGCACGGACGCTTCATCGAAGTCGATGGTGCGCGCATCCACTATCTCGATGAAGGCTCCGGGCCGACGCTTCTGCTTATTCACGGGCTGGCCGGCCAGACGCGTGTTTTCACTCATTCTCTGCTCGACAGGCTGAAGCGCGATTACCGAGTCGTTATTCTGGATCGGCCGGGCAGCGGCTATTCAACGCGCCCATCGCGAGCCTCGGCGGCGATCGGCGCTCAGGCCCACACTATCGCGCGTTTCATAGAGGCGCTCGGACTGGAGCGACCGCTGGTCGTCGGTCATTCATTAGGCGGAGCGATTGCGCTCGCGCTGGCCTTGAACCATCCCGAGCAGGTCGCCGGCCTGGCTCTGCTCGCGCCGCTGACGCATGTGGAGGGCGAGGTGCCGCCCCTATTTCGGGGGCTTGCCATCAGATCGCCGCTGCTGCGCGGGCTCGTAGGCTGGACGTCGGCAATTCCGTTGTCGATCAGGAACCGCAACTTCGTGCTCGAAGCGGCGTTCAGTCCACAGCCAATCGCGGCCGATTATGGGACGCTAGGCGGCGGACTATTGAACCTGCGGCGGCACAGCTTCATCAACGCTTCGCGCGACTTAATGGCGACCATGGAAGACCTGGCCCACATGCAGGAGCGCTATCAGCGCCTCACGATTCCGATCGGCGTGCTGTTTGGAACTGGCGACCGCCTGCTCGATCCTGCGAAACATGGCGCAGCGATGGCTACAAAGGTGGCCGGACTTGATCTCGAACTGATCGAGGGCGGCGGACATATGGTACCCATCTCGTCCGCCGATCGCGCCGTCACGCTCATTGCGCGCATGGCGCAACGCGTTGCGGCGGATGCCGGGCGCGCGTTGACCACCTAATTTCAAGAACACTAAAGCATGACGCAAGAACATTTTGACGTCGTCATCGTCGGCGGCGGACTGTCCGGCATCGACGCTGCCTACCACGTGCAGTCCTCGTGCGCCGCCAAATCCTACGTTATCCTTGAAAGCCGCGATGCCATCGGCGGCACCTGGGACCTGTTCCGTTATCCCGGCATTCGTTCCGATTCGGATATGTTCACGTTCGGCTATCCGTTCCGTCCATGGCAATCGAACGCCGCGATCGCCGACGGCGAATCGATCCGCAGCTACATTCGCGAGACTGCGGCAGCCTATGGCATCGACCGCAAGATCCGCTTCCGGCATCGGGTGACGAGCGCGTCGTGGTCCTCCGCCGACGCAGTGTGGACCATCGAGGTCGAGCGCGGTCCCGAGCGCGAGCCGCTGCGCTTTACTTGCAGCTTCCTCTTCACCTGCACCGGCTATTACGACTATGCGGGCGGCTATACGCCTGAATTTACCGGTATCGAAAAATTTCGCGGCCGCCTTGTCCACCCGCAGCAATGGCCGCAAGACCTCAACTATGCAGGCAAGCGCGTGGTGGTGATCGGCAGCGGCGCGACCGCGGTGACGATCATCCCCGTCATCGCCAAAACCGCCGCGCATGTAACCATGCTGCAGCGCTCGCCTACCTATATCGTATCGCGGCCGTCGGAGGATGCGTTCGCCAAGTGGCTACGGCGCCGCTTGCCGACCCGAATCGCATACGGCATTGCCCGCTGGTATTACGTGCTGTTTGGGCTTTATTTCTACAATCTGTCCCGGCGCAAGCCGGATGCCGTGAAGCGATGGATCGTAAGCCAGGCGCAGCAGCAGCTCGGCTCCGACTACGACGTCCAATCCCATTTCACGCCGCGTTACAATCCCTGGGACCAGCGTCTTTGTCTCGCCCCAGACGCCGACTTCTTTCGCGCCATCAAGGCCGGCACGGCGGACGTTGTGACCGACCAGATCGAGACCTTCACGGAAACCGGCATTCGCTTGCAATCGGGCCGCGACCTCAACGCCGAAATCGTCGTCACCGCGACCGGACTCAAGCTGCAATTGCTCGGCGGCATCGACGTCATTGTCGACGGACTGCCCGTCAAGTTTTCCGATACGATGAATTTCAAGGGCGTCATGTTCAGCGACGTGCCGAACCTGTTCACCGCGTTCGGCTACACCAACGCCTCCTGGACGCTGAAGTGCGATCTGACCTCGATTTATGCGGCCCGGCTGATCAACTACATGGACAGGCACGGCTATGTCGCCTGTACGCCGCGCCAACGCGATCCCTCCGTCAAACCGGAGCCGTTGCTCGATTTCTCTTCGGGCTACATCCAGCGCGCAATCGATCAATTTCCTCGCCAAGGTTCCAAAAAGCCCTGGAAGCTTTACCAGAACTACGTGCTGGACCTGGTCAACCTGCGGTTCGGGTCCGTGAACGACAGCGCCTTGGAGTTCAAGGGGCGAGGCGTGAACACAAAGGCTGCCTAGACTGCCCACGGTGCCACTCAGCGATCGAACACCACGACCCCGCGGAGATTTTTGCCGGCCTCAAGGTCGGCATAGCCGCGATTTATTTCGTCGAGCCGATAGGTTTGGGTGATCAGTTCGCGCAGCTTCAACGAGCCTTTGCGATACAGCGCGAGAAGCTCGGGGATTTGCACGCGTGGGCTGGCGAAGCCGTAAACAGCGCCCATGATCGCCTTTTGCGTGACGAACAGTTCGAGCGGCGGGATTTTGATTTCGGCTATGGTGTCCGGGGTGAGTGCGGTCACGACGATGTTGCCGCCCTTCGTAGTCGCGCGGAAGGCGGGCAGCAAGGTCTCCGGCGGATTGATGCAGACGAAGGCGTGATCGACTCCGACCCCGTCGGTGAGCTCCAGAACCGCGCGGGTGAGATTTTCGCCCTGCGCATTGACACCATGGGTCGCGCCGAACTCGCGCGCCCAATCAAGTTTGGTCTGGACGATATCGGCGGCTATAATTTTTGCGGCGCCGCTCAGAGCCGCGCCCTGAACCACGTTCATGCCGTCGCCGCCGCAGCCGACGACCAATACGCTTTCGCCCGGCCTCACCCGCGCCCGGTGGCGCGCAGCTCCCACGCCCGCCGGGACACCGCAGGCAACGAGGCTGGCAAGATCGAGCGGAATGTCCTTGTCGATCACCACGACCGACGCCTGATCGACCACGGTGCGCTCGGCGAAGCCGCCGATCATGCAGAATGCGCCGACGGCAGCTTCCGCTCGGTCGCGGCGGCGATACGTGCCGTCGAGCTGTGGCCCCTGCGTGATGCGGGGGCCTTCTACGCAAAAATGGTGCAGGCCCTTGCGGCACCAGCGGCAAACTCCGCAGGCCGGAATGAACGTGAGCACGACGTGGTCGCCCACTTTAATTCCGCTGACCGCGTTGCCGATCTCTTCGACCACGCCTGCGGCCTCGTGGCCGAGCACCATCGGCCGCATCGCCACGCGCCGCTCGCCGCGCATCACGTGATAATCAGTGCGGCACAATCCTACGGCGGCTACGCGCACCAAAACTTCGGTCGGATCCGGCGGATCGAGCGTGATGCGCTCGATCGCTAACGGTGCGCCGATTTCGCGAAACAGGGCCGCTAGGGTGTCCATAGAATATGTTGCAGGGGGCTCATATCTCCCCCGATTACGCGTCGTAAGTTCGCCCCTTAATGCCCCTCGAAGCTGACAAGAGTACGTACCGGCACGCCGAGCTTCCTGATTTTTTCCGCACCGCCGAGGTCGGGCAGATCGATGATGAAGCAGGCGGCCAGAACATCGGCGCCGATCTGCTTGAGAAGTTTCACCGCGGCCTCGGCGGTGCCGCCGGTGGCGACGAGGTCGTCGACCAGGATGACGCGCTCGCCCTTGATCACTGCATCCTCATGCATCTCCATTTCGTCGATGCCGTATTCGAGCGAATAGCCGATGGTCACGCGCTTGAACGGCAGCTTGCCTTTTTTGCGGATCGGCACGAAGCCGGCCGAGACCTGATGGGCGACGGCACCGCCGAGAATGAAGCCGCGCGCCTCGATGCCGGCCACCTTGTCGATCTTGCTACCGGCCCAGGGCTGCACTAGTGCGTCGACGGCGCGGCGGAAAGCCCGCGCATCGCCAAGGAGCGTGGTGATATCGCGGAATATGATGCCCGGCTTGGGATAATCCGGGATGTTGCGGATCGCGGCCTTGAGGTCACTTTCTAGCGTGACGGTCATCATGGTCGGAGCCCTATCTCGTCAATAGACATGCCTGTAGCACACCCGCGCGTTAGGGCGAATGGCGGGGAGCCTGATACGCCTCGCTGCGACGGCGTGCCGATGTCTCGGCCGGCGGCTCAGGACTTCGGATATTCGGGCGGCGGCCGCGACTCGATCAGCTCGGGATCATGCTTCACATCGTGCCAGACCCTCTTCTTGGTAAAATAGAGGAGGCCGGTGAGCACGATAAGGAACACGAATACCTGAAAGCCGAGCCGTTTGCGCTCGTCGAGCTTCGGCTCTGCAGCCCACATCAGGAAGGCGGCGACATCCTTGCCGTATTGATCCACGGTCGCCGGCGTGCCGTCGGTGTATTCGACCTGCCCATCGCTGAGCGGCTTGGGCATGGCGATAGCGTGACCGGGAAAGAATTTATTGTACTGCGCGCCCGGCGGCAGCGTCACACCCGCAGGCGGATCCTCGTACCCGACGAGGATGGCGTGAATGTAATCGGGTCCGTCCTCCTGGTATTGCGTGAATGCATCGAAGATGAACCAGGGAAAGCCCGCTTCATAGCCGCGCGCCTTCGCCAGGACGGACATGTCCGGGGGCAAGCCACCGCCTAATGCTGCGCGGGCAGCCTGATCGTTCGGGAACGGCGGCGGAAAGCGGTCGGCGATCTTGCCCGGCCGCTGAAACATCTCGCCCTTATCGTTCGGGCCATCTGTGACTTGGAAGCCGCTCGCGATCGTCACCGCCTGGGGCTCGGTGAAGCTGGGGCCGCCTGGATCGGAGAGGTTGCGGAACGCCAGAAGCTTCAAGCCGTGGCAGGTGGAGCAGGCCTCGCGATAGACCTTGAAACCGCGCTGAAGCTGCCCCGTGTCGTACGTGCCGAATGGCCCGTGGAACGACCAATGCTCCCGCGACGGGGCCTCGGCCTCCTGCGCGGACGCTGCGTGCATGGCCGCCACCGAAAGCGAAGCGGCGAGCGTAGCGGCGAGAGCGATGCTACGATGAGCGTTCATTGGCCGGCCTCCCCTAACCCCTGGCGCCCGACGGCGGCGGCGCCGATGCGCCGACCGGCACGCCTTCGCGCAGCACCGATTCCGAGATCGAGTTCGGCAACGGCTTCGTTGTCTCGAACAGCCCGAGCAGCGGCAGGATGATGAGCAAAAACACGAAGTAATAGGCGGTGAGGATACGCGCCGCGATCACGTAGCCGCCCTCCGGCGGCTGCGAGCCGAGATATCCAAGGCCGATCACCACCAAAAAGAACACGATCAGAAACTGCCGGTAGAGCGGCCGATAATTCGCCGAGCGCACCCGCGAGGTGTCCAGCCAGGGCAGGAAGGCGAGCAGGACGATCGACGAGAGCAGCGCGATGACGCCGAGAAGCTTGCTCGGGATCGCGCGCAAGATGGCGTAGAACGGCAGGTAATACCATTCCGGCACGATGTGCGTCGGCGTCTGGCCGGGATTGGCTGGAATGTAATTGTCGGAGTGCCCGAGATAGTTGGGGATGTAGAACACGAACCAGGCGAGGAACAGGCAGAACACGCCGATGAAGAAAGCGTCCTTGGCGGTCGCGTAGGGGGTGAACGCCACGCTGTCCTTCTCGGTTTTCGGCTCAACGCCGGTCGGGTTGTTTTGCCCGACCATGTGCAGCGCCCAGACGTGCAGCACCACCACGCCGGCGATGACAAACGGCAAGAGGTAGTGCAGCGAATAGAAGCGGTTGAGCGTCGGATTGCCGACCGCATAGCCACCCCACAACCAAGTGACAATCGGATCGCCGACGCCGGGGATTGCCGAGAACAGATTGGTGATGACGGTCGCCGCCCAAAAGCTCATCTGGCCCCAAGGCAGCACGTAGCCCATGAAACCGGTGACGATCATGAGCAGGAACAGGATGACGCCGAGGATCCACAGCACCTCGCGCGGGTCCTTGTAGGAGCCGTAATACATGCCGCGGATGATGTGCGCGTATCCGGCGACGAAGAAGAACGAAGCGCCGTTGGCGTGCAGGTAGCGCAGCAGCCAGCCGTAATTCACGTCGCGCATGATCGACTCGATGGAATTGAAGGCGAGATCGACATGCGGCGTGTAATGCATCGCCAGCACGATGCCGGTGACGATCTGCGCGCCCAGCATGAAGCTGAGAATGCCGCCGAACGTCCACCAGTAGTTCAAGTTGCGCGGCGTCGGATAGACGACGAAGGATGAATGGATGAGGCTCGCGATCGGCAGCCGCCGCTCCATCCATTGCATAACGGGGTTCTGCGGCTTGTAGATCGAATTTGCGCTCATGGTCGAACCTTATGCGTTAGCGGGCGCGGTTTCGCCGATCCGTATCTTGGTATCGGATACAAACTGATAGGGCGGCAGCGGCAGATTCAGCGGCGCCGGTCCTTGGCGGATACGGCCCGCGGAATCGTATTGCGAGCCGTGGCACGGGCAGAACCAGCCGTCAAAGTTGCCTTGATGCGGCAGCGGAATGCAACCGAGATGCGTGCAGATGCCGACGACGACGAGCCATTGCTCGTGGCCGGCCTTGACGCGCGCCGAATCGGGGGCCGGATCGCGCAGCGTCCGCCAATCTGCCGCTTGCGCGCGCGCGATGTCCTGCTTGGTGCGGTGAAAAATGAAGATCGGCTGGCTACGCCAGAACGCTTGGACAATCTGGCCCTCGGCAAGCGGTGACAGATCGACCTCGACGGGGGCGCCGGCGGCGATGGTCGAGGCATCAGGGCTCATTTGCCCGATGAGCGGAGCCAGCGTGGCGGCCGCGCCAACGGCGCCGACGGCTGCCGTCGCAATGTAAAGAAAATCACGCCGCGAAGGCTCCGCTGCGGAGATTGTGGTCACCCGTCTCACCCTCTTCCGTCTTGCCGGCAACTCCATCCGCGCTGCGAACCGCCCCCGGAAGGCCCGTGCGGCGGCGGAAAGCCCGGTCTCATCCGACCTGGGGGAGGTCAGAGGCGACGCAATCCGGCGCGTTTTATTGGCACCCTTACCGGGAGAGCGCAAGTGTGCCATCGAAGGGACCCCAGAGCCGTGCCGGGGACCGTTCCGGTGGCTGTTTCTGCCGCTTGGCACTGGCTGGAATCAGCTGCGATGGCGCGTCCGATTGTCGTCCGTCCCTCGATCTGACCCTACGCCCATGCGCATCGCCCTCTATGAGCCCGACATCCCGCAGAACACGGGAACGATTCTGCGCCTTTGCGCTTGCTTCGGCATCGAAGCGCATATTATCGGGCCGGCCGGATTTCCGACGACCGATCGCGCCTTCCGCCGCGCCGGCATGGACTATCTCGATGCCGTAGAAATCGTACGCCACCGCTCATGGCAAGATTTCGCAGCCTGGCGCGGCAGCAGGGGTCATCGCCTTGTCCTGTTCACGACCGCCGCATCCCTCTCCTATCTCGATTACCGCTACGAGACCGACGACGTCCTGTTGTTCGGGCGCGAGTCCGCAGGCGTGCCGGCGGAGGTGCAGCAAGCTGCCGATGCCCAGTTGCGGATTCCGATGCGCCCCGGCCTGCGCTCACTCAATGTCGCGGTCACCGCCGCGATGGCGGCCGGCGAAGCGCTACGACAGACCGGCGGGATGCTCTAGGGAGATCAACCCTCGTCATGCCCGGAGTGGCTACGCGGCCACCACACCTGGTCGGCCACCCTCGACCGCGAACGTCCGCAGCGTCGAAATGTCCGCCTTGGGGTCCTTCACGTCAGAGACGATGCGCATGCGCGCCTGCATCTGCGCGCGTTCGAGATCGACACAGACGTAGCCGCGCAGCCGGCTTTCGAAGAAATGCACGTGCGGATTGTCCGGCAGCGCCTGCACGATCACGTCGTAGGGCGGACCGTAGGACGAGATCGAGGTGCCGACGAATTCCGTCGCTACGACCGGCGAGCCTGGATCGTCGAAATCAAGTTTCAGATCGTTGGCGAAAAACGAATGGATATCGCCGCCCACCACGACGGGATTTGACACATGCGTGTCCTGGATGCGCTTGAGGAGCCGCACGCGGTTCGCCGGATAGCCGTCCCAATCGTCGGTGGAGAAGGCGAAGGCGTCGCTCTGCTTGACGTGATACTGGGCCATTAGCACGTCCTGCCCGATCAGATTCCACTGCGCCTTGGAATGCGCGAGCCCGGCGTAAAGCCAAGCCTCCTGACCGAACCCCATCATGCTGCGCCCGGCCTCACGCCGCTCCGGACAGCTCGCGTCGGTTTCCAGATGCATGCCCCCCTTGTTCGGCGGCGCGTAGCAGGCTTCACGCGAGCGGTATTGCCTTCCGTCGAGCATGGAGATTTCGATCAGATCGCCGAAGGTAAAGCGATCGTAGACTCGCATGATCGGACCGTTGGGCTGCGACAGGATCGGCCGCACCGGCATATGCTCGTAGAATGCGCGATAGGCCGCAGTGCGACGCATCAGGAACAGCTCGGGATCGTCGAAATGCTCCGACCATTTGTCGGCGTAATCGTTCTGCACCTCATGATCGTCCCAAGTGACCAGCGCCGGCGCTTCGGCATGCAGGCGTTGCAGGTCCTGGTCGAGCCGGTATTGCGCGTAGCGATTGCGATAGGTCGGCAGCGTCGCCGCTTCGATACCGTCGGAGTGGCGGCGCACGATCGGCCGTCTTTCCTCGATGGTTTCGTAAATGTAGTCGCCGAGATACAGCACGAATTCCGGATTCTCGTCGGCGAGATGGCGATAGCCGGAAAAATAGCCGTGCTCGTAGTTGGAGCAGGATACAAATCCGAAGCGCAGGCGATCGAGCGCCGCGCCCAGCGCCGGCAAGGTGGCGGCGCGTCCGATCCGGCTCGATGCATCGCCGCTCATGAAGCGATACCAGTAAGGCCGCCTGGGCTGTAGGCCGCGCACGTCGAGATGCACTGAATACGCAAACGCCTGTTCCGCTGCCACCTCGCCGCGCCGCACCACATCGCGCATGGCGGGATCGGTCGCGATCTCATAGGCGACAGTGACGTCGCCGCCGCGCATCCCGCCCGGCGTTTCCGGATTGACCGACAACGGCTCGGGCGCGAGCCGCGTCCACAGCACGAAGCCGTCCGCGCGCGGTGCGCCCGAAGCAACGCCGAGGCTGAAAGGGTCTCCCGCGCGCCAGCTTTGCGCCGCGGCGTAGCGCAACAAAGCGGGCGCCGCGACGATGGCAAGACCGGCGCCGGCCGCGCTTCTCAAGAGGCGGCGGCGCGTCGGATAGCTTATGCGTAACTGGATCGGCGCCATAATGCTCCGGCACGCGGTTGCGACAGATTAATATAGTCGCGCAAGTGTGTGACAGTCTCGACAAACGGCGCTCGAATGCCATTGTAATGTGGGACCGACATGGACTTGAACCTGATCGAAACCCGCAAAGACCGCGCTCGCGTCTGGTTCGAGACGCTGCGCGAGCAGATCGTGGCTGCCTTCGAGGAGATCGAGGACGCCCTCCCTGCCGGCGCGCCGCTAGCGGACCGTCCGGCCGGGCGTTTTGTACGCACGCCCTGGAACCGGACCGATCATACCGGCGCGCCCGGCGGGGGCGGCGTCATGGCGATCATGAAGGGCCGCGTATTCGAAAAGGTCGGCGTCCACGTCTCGACCGTTTTCGGCGAATTCGCGCCGGAATTCCGCAAGGAAATTCCCGGCGCCGCCGAAGACCCGCGCTTTTTCGCCACCGGCATTTCGCTGATCGCCCATATGCAGAATCCGCACGTGCCGGCAGTGCACATGAACACGCGCTTTGTCGTCACCACGAAATCGTGGTTCGGCGGCGGCGCCGATTTGACGCCGGTGCTCGCTTGCCGGCGCACGCAGGACGATCCCGACACGATCTCGTTCCATGCGGCGGTGAAGGCCGCCTGCGACGCCCATGCCGCCGTCGCCCCTTACGATAAATTCAAAACCTGGTGCGACGAGTATTTTTTCCTGAAGCATCGCGGCGAGATGCGCGGCATTGGCGGCATCTTCTACGACTGGCTCGATAGCGGCGATTTCGACGCCGATTTCGCCTTCACGCAAACCGTCGGCCGGGCCTTCCTCGCGATCTATCCCGAACTGGTCCGCAGAAATTTTGCTAAACCCTGGACCGATACGGAGCGGGAGGAACAACTTGTGCGCCGCGGGCGTTACGTCGAGTTCAATTTGCTCTATGACCGGGGAACGGTTTTCGGCCTGCGAACCGGTGGCAATGTCGAGTCGATTCTGTCCTCGATGCCGCCGGTAGTGAAATGGCCGTGACCGCGGCAAGGACGGCGCACGGAACTTAAGCCTATGGACCTGGGAATTGCCGGCCGCAAAGCGATCGTCTGCGCCTCGAGCCGCGGGCTTGGGCGTGCTTGCGCCAAAACGCTGGCGGAGGCCGGCTGTGAGGTCGTGATCAACGGCCTCGATCGCGATCGCCTCGCCGCGACGGCCGCGGAATTGCGCCAAGCGACCGGCGCGAAGATCATTCCGCTCGCGGCCGACGTCGCTTCGCCGGAGGGGCAGAAGGCGTTGTTCGAGGCATGTCCGGAGCCGGATATTCTGGTCAATAACAATGCCGGACCGCCGTTCCGCGACTTCCGCGAGCTTGACCGGCAGAAGATGATCGACGGCGTCGTCGCCAACATGATCGTGGCCGTGGAGCTGATCCAGAAGGCGATCAGGCCGATGGTCGCAAAAAAATTCGGCCGCATCGTCAACATCACCTCAGGATCGGTGAAAATGCCGCTTGCGGGGCTCGATCTTTCGTCCGGCGCGCGGGCGGGCTTGACCGCTTTCCTCGCCGGCGTCGCCCGCTCGGTTGCCGGCTCAAACGTGACCATCAATTTCGTTCTGCCCGGAGTATTCGCGACAGACCGCCTACGCTCTTATGTCGAGACAACGGCGAAGAAGAACGGCATTAGCGAGGATGCCGCCCTTGCCGAGCGCGTCGCCACCGTTCCGGCGCGGCGCGTGGGCGAGCCCGACGAGCTTGGCGCCGCTTGCGCGTTCCTCTGCTCGGCGCAGGCCGGCTACATCACCGGCCAAAATCTGCTAATCGACGGCGGTGTTTTTCCGGGGGCGTTTTAAGCGCATTCCACAAGGAGATATTCATGAAACTCGTCCGCTTCGGCGCCGCGGGGCGCGAAAAGCCCGGCATGCTCGACGCCCAGGGCCGCATCCGCGACCTATCGAAGATCGTGCCAGACATCGCCGGCGGCGTGCTTTCATCCAGCGGCCTCGCCAAGCTACGCAAGCTCAAGGCCGACAAGCTGCCGCTGGTGCGCGGCACCCCGCGCCTCGGCCCGTGCGTCGGCGGGATCGGCAATTTTATCGCCATCGGGCTGAATTATTCCGACCACGCCGCCGAAGCCGGCATGCCGATTCCGAAGGAGCCGATCACCTTCAACAAGGCGCCGAGCTGCATCTGCGGGCCGAACGACGACACCATGATCCCGAAAGGCTCGACCAAGCTAGACTACGAGGTCGAGCTCGGCGTCGTCATCGGCAGCCGCGCGCGCTACCTCGCCAAGAACAAGGCAATGGACGCGGTCGCCGGCTATTGCCTTGCCAACGACGTGTCGGAGCGCGCTTTCCAGATCGAACGCAGCGGCGGTCAGTGGAACAAAGGCAAGGGCTGCGAGACCTTCGGCCCGCTCGGGCCTTGGTTGGTCACCAAGGACGAAATCCGCGACCCGCAGCGGCTCGACATGTGGCTCACGGTCAACGGCGAAACCCGGCAGCAGGGCTCGACTCAAACCATGATCTTCGGCGTCGCCCACCTCGTCTGGTACTGCTCGCAATTCTTCGTGCTGGAGCCGGGCGACGTGATCATCACCGGCAC
>JBEKSB010000003.1:0-44737 GCA_049517455.1 Xanthobacteraceae bacterium | reverse complement strand
GAGCGCCGGTTCGCGGTGCGCGGCACGCCGACCGATTGCATCATCATGGGCGCGCGCCATGTGCTCAACGGCAAGATGCCGGATTTGGTCCTGTCTGGCGTCAACCGTGGCCGCAATGCCGGCGAGGACGTGATCTATTCCGGCACCGTCGCCGGCGCCGTGGAAGGCACCGTGATCGGCGTTCCCTCACTCGCATTGTCGCAGGCCTATGCATCGCGCGGCGGACGTCCGCCTTATTGGGAGACGAGCCTGCGCTATGGGCCCGACATCATCCGCCGCGTCATGGCAGAGGGCATCCCCCGCGACGTGCTGGTCAACGTCAATTTTCCCGATTGTCCGCCGGACGACGTCAAGCGCATCGCGGTCACCGCGCAGGGGCGCCGCCGCCAGGAGCGGGTACAAATCGATGAGCGAAAGGATGGCCGCGGCAATCCCTATTACTGGATCGCGTATAAGCGACATGGCTTCGTGCCGGCGGAGGATGGCACCGATCTGGCGGCGCTCGACGAGCATTGCATCGCCGTCACGCCGCTGCGGCTCGACATGACCGACGAGCCTTATATGACGAAGCTCGCCGAATTGTTCGATTAGAGGCTTTAGTTGCGGCTCGGCGCGGCGGCCTCTATGGCCCGCGCCAGCGCGTCCGATTGAAATGGCTTCTGCAGCGTCGGCGACTGGCGATATGGCTCCGGCACGCCGCGCTGGCCGTAGCCGGTCGCGAATACGAACGGCAGACCGCGCGCGAGCAAAACCTCAACCACCGGCGAAATCGGCTGGCCGTTGAGATTGACGTCGAGGATGGCCAGGTCGAACTCGCACTGTTTCGCCAGCGTCAGGGCTTCATCGATCCGGCCGGCCTCGCCGGCAAGCGTGTGACCGAGGTCCGCCAGCATGTCCTGGAGCAACATGCGGATCATCAGCTCATCCTCGACCACAAGGATGCGCTTGCCTGCGCCAGAATTTTCCTCAGATGTCATCGGGAGTCCCGTGCGTGTGCCGACAGTATCAGAGTACTTCCGCAATCCGCTCTGCTGCAAACAAACATTTTGCCGCGGAAGGTGCGGACCGAACCGCGCGAGGGTGTTAACGTTGAAGGAGCGCGATTGGTTCCGACGTCGGGTATCCCAGTACAAGCCGCAGCGGCGGAATGATAGAACGTCGAAACGCATGTCGATCAGGGCGACGGTATTGTGGCCGAAATCAAAGCTGCCGACGTAGAACGCATGGAGTTTCAGCTTGGGCTGCGCCAGCGCGGCATCAGCGACCAGGCGGTGCTGCGCGCCATGGACGAGGTGCCGCGCGAGCACTTCGTCACGGCTGAACTCACCGACAGCGCCTATGCCGACCGGGCGCTGCCGATCGCTTGCGGGCAGACGATCAGCCAGCCTTATGTCGTCGCTTATATGACCGAACAGCTCGACGTCGAACCGCAGCACTGCGTTCTCGAGGTCGGCACAGGCTCGGGCTATCAGGCCGCAATTCTCTCCCGCCTGGTGCGCGAAGTGGTGAGCGTCGAGCGCTACCGGACGCTCGCCGATACCGCGCGTGAACGGCTCAAGACGCTCGGATATTCCAATGTCACCGTCATCGCCGGCGATGGATTTGCCGGGGCGCCGGAGCGGGCGCCTTTCGACCGCATCATCGTCACCGCGGCTGCCGAGGAAGTCCCCGATGCGCTGGTCGCGCAGCTTGGCGAGGGCGGCAAGATGGTATTGCCGCTCGGTCCGCGCAACGGCACGCAGCACATCGTCAAGCTATCCAAAACGGCCGGCGGACTGACGCGCCAAAACCTGATCGCCGTGAGGTTCGTGCCGCTGCTGCACGGGCAAGCACGAGAATTGTAACCATATTACGATCCTTACGGCTTTCTTAGACTCCCGGCCCGGTACTTAAAGGCCTGTTTACCGCAAAGATGTTTATTCGCTCGTAGGTATAGTTGCGTGCGAGCGAGTGATCATGTGCGCGTCGCGTAGTTGGGCCGTCTGGCCGCAAGTCGTTGCCATTGCGTTAATGGGATTGGGCGCAGCCAGTTGCAGCAGCGATTCCGGCCGCTTTTCGGAATACGGCGCTAACGGCGCTCCGCGCGGTGAGGTCACCGGTTCGGTCCCGCAGGGCGCGAACCACGTCGAAGCCCATCCGTTGCCACATCTTGCCAGTAATGCCGGGGACGGCGCCTCGGGTGGCGGCCGCGGCATAGGTTCCTACCAGCCAGGCAGCAGCGACGTCACCGGCTCGTTGCCGCCGCAGACGCCACCTCCACCGGCTTGGAGCTGGGAAGGCGGCACGCCGGTCACGGTGGCACCCGGGGAGTCGCTAGAGACAATCTCGCGGCGTTACGGGGTGCCCGTAGCTGCCATCATGGAAGCCAACAGCATCACCAGTCCGGCAACGGTGCACCCGGGTCAGCATCTCGTGATCCCGCATCGTCGCGGCCCCGCGTCCGCCCTCTCGGCTCCGCAGACGCGCATGGCGTCCAACACGCCGACACTGCCGTCCGCCGCGCCGGTTGGTCCGCCACGGACCGCGCTGGCGCCGGCCGCGGGCGTCCACGTTGTGGCGCCCGGCGAAACGCTTCACAGCATCGCGCGCCTCTACGGCAAGCCGGTGCTGGTGTTGGCCAAGGCCAATAATATTCCGCCGGACACGATGGTGAAGGTCGGCGACCGTATCACCATTCCAGGAGCCGGGTCAGCCACAGCCGCCGTTTCGCCAGCGGCACCGCCGGCGCTGGCCGCGCCACGTGGCGAAGCCGTGGTCGGGTCGCTCGCGACCGCGGACTCTCCCCACAGCGCGCGGCTCGCCTCGCCCGTGCCGTCGGAAGGACAGGAAAGCGCGGTCAAGACCGCGGAGCCCGCCGGCAGCCTGCCATCGTTCCGCTGGCCGGTGCGCGGCCGCGTCATCGCCGGTTTCGGACCGAAACCGAACGGCTTGCAGAATGACGGCATCAATCTGGCAGTGCCCGAGGGCACGCCCGTCAAGGCCGCCGAAGACGGCGTGGTCGCCTATGCCGGCAACGAGCTCAAGGGCTACGGCAATCTCGTGCTGGTGCGCCACAGCAATGGTTTCGTCACCGCCTATGCGCACGCGAGCGAAATTTTGGTCAAGCGCGGCGACGCGGTCAAACGCGGCCAAGTCATCGTCAAATCCGGTCAGACCGGAAGTGTGACCTCGCCGCAACTGCACTTTGAGATTCGCAAGGGCGCCACTCCGGTCGATCCCGCGCAATATCTCAGCGGCGCATAAGGGTAACGACGCCCCACGGATCAGCGCTTGTCACCGTCTCCCCTACGACGGGTCTTCGGGCGTCTCTCACGGGAGCTGGCGCTCGTCCGCCACTTTCACACCCAGCCGCCCCGCTAAATCCTGCACATATTGCCACGCAACGCGGCCGGATCGCGCGCCCCGTGTCGTTGCCCATTCGAGCGCTTCGCGGCGCAGCTCGTCACCGGCGAGAGGAATGCGATAGCGGCCTACATAGGCGTCGACCATGGCGAGGTATTCATCCTGGCTGCAGCGGTGAAATCCAAGCCACAATCCGAACCGGTCCGACAGTGAGACTTTCTCCTCAACCGCCTCGCCAGGATTGATTGCGGTCGAGCGCTCGTTCTCGACCATGTCGCGCGCCAACAGGTGGCGGCGGTTCGATGTGGCGTAAAAGATTACGTTCTCCGGGCGCCCCTCGATGCCGCCTTCGAGCATCGTCTTGAGCGACTTATACGAGGTATCGTCGGCGTCGAAGGAGAGGTCGTCGCAGAACACGATGAAGCGTTGTCGCGCCTTGCGAAGGAGCGCCATTAATTCCGGCAGCGACTCGATGTCCTCGCGGTGAATCTCGATAAGCCTTAGTCCCGCGTCGGGATGTGCGGCTCCAACCGCGGCATGGGCAGCCTTTACCAGCGACGACTTTCCCATGCCGCGCGCGCCCCAAAGCAGCGCATTGTTCGCCGGCAGGCCGCGCGCAAAGCGCTCAGTATTTTCCACCAAAAGATCGCGCACCCGATCGATCCCTTTCAGGAGCGACATCTCGACACGGTTGACGCGGGCGACGGGCGCGAGCCTTCGCGCTTCGGGCTGCCAGACGAAGGCCTCAGCTAAAAAATCAGCTCCGGCCGGCGGCGGCGGCGCAAGGCGTTCGAGGGCATCGGCAATCCGATTGAGGACACCATCGGCGCCGCCATCGGGGGAGAATTGCCGTTTTGCCCCGCCGGCGCGCTTAGCCGCGGGCTTGGTGCGGACATGTCGTGAAGATTTGGCCATGCTTGTACCGGTTTTGCGCCATCCCCTTAGCGGGGCTCTGAAACCCCCGCAAGCTCGCTGGAAGGCAAGCCGCAACGTTGCAATTAGGCCAACGGCAGCTATAGTCCGCGCCGATTTCCCGCGCAAAATCGGCCCTACGGCGGGGCCGGCGCGTTCCCAAGCGGTACCGGAGGACTAATGCTGATCACGCCCGCATATGCGCAAGTCAGCTTGCCGTTCGGCCTTGGCGGCGACAGCGGCGGCATGATTACCTCGCTGCTGCCGCTGATTTTGATCGTCGTGATCATGTATTTCCTGGTCTTGCGTCCGCAGCAGCAGCGGGTGAAGCAGCATCAGCAGATGGTCAAGGCGCTTCGCCGCGGCGATACCGTCGTGACCAATGGCGGGCTCGTCGGTAAGGTCACCAAGGTCGTCGACGACGATCAGATCGAGGTCGAGATCTCCGACGGGGTGCGCGTGCGGCAAATGCGCTCCATGGTGTCCGAGGTGCGGGCCAAGAGCGAGCCGGTGAAGGACGACAGCACAAGCTGATCGCGGCATCTTCGGCCGGCGCGGATCCTAACGAGGACATTCGTATCGATGTTGTTTTTCACGCGGTGGAAGGCGGCGGGTATCCTGCTCACGGCGCTCCTCGTGTGCCTCTTTGCCGTGCCGAATTTCTTCTCCGAGAGTACTGTGCGGACGTGGCCGACATGGGCGCAGCGCCACATCGTGCTCGGTCTCGACCTGCAAGGTGGCTCCAGCCTGCTGCTTGAGGTCGATACCAATGCCGTGCGCAAGGAAAGGCTACAGGGCGTTGCCGACGACGTGCTGCGCATTCTGCGTCAGAATCGCATTCCCTTTACCGGGCGCACCATTCACGGCAACGCCGTCGAAGTCCGCATCACGCGGGAAAGCGACGTCGATAACGCGGTCAGCAAGCTGCGCGAACTGTCGCAGCCGCTGTCCGGCATCATCGGCTCCGCGGGACAGCGCAGCGTCGAAATATCCGAAATCGGCGGCCTGATCACGCTAACCCCCTCCGACGCGGCGATCATCGAGCGCATCCGGCAGGCCGTCGATCAGTCGATCCAGATCATCGAGCGCCGCGTCAACGAGCTCGGCCTGGTCGAGCCGACGATCCAGCGCGAGGGCGCCAGTCGTATTCTCGTCCAGGTGCCGGGCCTGCAGGATCCTTCGCGGCTGAAGGAGATTCTCGGCAAGACCGCGAAGCTCGATTTTCGCATGGTCGATCAGTCGATGACGGCGGAGCAGGCGGCCGCATCGCACCCGCCGCAGGATTCCGAAATTCTTGATGGCGAGCGGGGCGAGAAATTCCTCATCGAGAAGCGCGTCCTCGTCTCCGGGGCCGATCTCGTCGATGCCCAACCGGGTTTCGACCAGCGCGGCAGCGAACCCATCGTCAGCTTCCGGTTCAATTCGAGTGGGGCGCGCAAGTTCGCGGAGGCGACCCAGCAGAATGTCGGCAAGCCGTTCGCCATTGTGCTCGATAACAAGGTGATCTCGGCGCCCGTCATCCGCGAACCCATCCTCGGCGGCTCGGGCCAGATTTCCGGCAATTTCACCGTCCAGTCGGCGAACGATCTCGCCATCCTGTTGCGCGCCGGCGCGTTGCCGGCGCCGCTGACCGTCATCGAGGAGCGCACGGTCGGCCCGGGCCTCGGCCAGGATTCGATCAATGCCGGCGAGCATGCCGCCTATGTGGGCGCGGCGCTCGTCATCGTCTTCATGTTGGTGACGTATGGCCTGTTCGGGCTCTTCGCCAACATCGCGGTGGCTATCAACGTTGCCATGATCTTTGGTATGCTGTCGTTGCTCAGCGCCACGCTGACGCTACCCGGCATCGCCGGCATCGTGCTGACCGTCGGTATCGCGGTGGATTCGAACGTGCTTATTTATGAGCGCATTCGCGAGGAGGTCCGCGCCGGCCGCACCGCGATCAGCGCCATCGATGCCGGCTTCTCTCGCGCGCTCGCGACTATCCTCGATTCCAACATCACCACCTTCATCGCTGCGGCGGTCCTGTTCTACATCGGTACCGGGCCGGTCCGCGGTTTTGCCGTGACGCTCGGCATCGGCATCCTCACCAGCCTGTTCACCGCCTTTACGCTGACGCGGCTGATCGTGGCTTATTGGGTACGGGTGTGGCGGCCGCGCACGGTCCCCATCTAAACACAGTGTGAACCGCCCTTGCGCCTCCTCCGCATCGTTCCCGATGACACCAAGTTCGACTTCATGCGCTTTCGGCGCATCAGCTTTCCCATATCCGCGATGCTTTCGATCGCGGCGATCCTGCTCTATTTCTTTCATGGACTGAATTTCGGCATCGACTTCGTCGGCGGCACTCTCATGGAGGTGCAGACGAAAGCCGGACCGGCCGATCTTGCCAAGATGCGCGGAACGATTGCCGGGCTTCAGCTGGGCGATTTCCAGCTCCAGCAGTTCGGTGCGCCGAACGACGTGCTGATCCGCATTTCGGAACAGCCAGGCGGTGACGCGGCACAGCAGCAGGCGGTGCAAAAGGTTCGCGCCGCTCTTGGCAACGACGTCGAGTACCGGCGCGTCGAAGTGGTCGGACCGAGCGTCTCCACGGAGCTTCTCTCCTACGGGACGATCGGACTCGTGCTCGCGATCGGCGCGATCCTGATCTATCTCTGGTTCCGTTTCGAGTGGCAGTTCGCGCTCGGCGCCATGATCGCCAACGTGCACGATCTGGTGCTCACCGTCGGATTCATGTCGCTGACGCGGATCGATTTCGACCTCACCAGCATTGCGGCGCTGCTCACTATTCTCGGCTATTCGCTCAACGACACGGTGGTGATCTACGATCGCATCCGCGAGATGCTGCGGCGCTATAAGCGCATGCCGATGCCGGATCTGCTCAATGCATCGATCAATGCGACGCTGTCGCGCTCGATCGTCACCCACCTCACGGTATCGCTGTCGCTGCTCGCTCTGCTTCTATTCGGCGGCCATGCGATCCGCAGTTTCACGGCGACGATGATGTTCGGCGTCGTGCTGGTCGGAACCTACACCTCTGTGTTCATTGCCTCGCCGATCCTGATCTATCTCGGCGTCGGCCGCACGCGCCAGGGTGAGCCGGAGGATACCAAGACCGAGGCACCGCCAACGGTGCCGGCCGCGCCGCCGCCGCCGAAGCCGTCTTCGCCCCGGCAGCGTGCGCGGTCGCGCCGATAGTGGTGGCAGAGCCACACTTTCCGCGGCAGGTGCTGATCGACGCCCATGGCGACGGTGGCTTCCGTTTTGCCAGTATGTCGCATCGCGGCTCGCTCCTGTGCCTACCCGACGGGATCTGGGCTTGGCCGGTCGCGACCATCGCCGCGCTGACGGATGAGGCGCTGGCGCATGTCTTTGTCCGTGCCGGCGACTTGGATTTTTTCATTCTCGGCACCGGCGCCGAGCCGTGCAGCATGCCGGGCCCTTTGCGCGCGCGGTTTCGTGAGGCGCACGTTTCGCTCGACGTCATGACCACCGCTCCGGCCGTCCGCACCTATAACGTGATGCTGATGGAAAGCCGCCGCGTCGGCGCGGGTCTGATCGCCGTGTAGCTTTGAGCATGATCTTATCCGAAAACCGGTAACTACTTTTCGGGATCATGCTCTATCGAATGCTAAGCTTGCCGGCATGCAGGATGCGTTCACCTATTGCGCCGAGCTTGTCCGGGCGGCCGACCGGGACCGCTTCATCGCTTCCTTATTCGCGCCGGCGGAACGGCGCGGCGCGCTGCACGCGCTCTACGCCTTCAATGCCGAACTGGCGCGCGTGCGTGACGTGGCGCATGCGGCCTTGCCCGGTGAAATTCGCCTGCAGTGGTGGAGCGACGTCGTCAATCGCGAACGTGACGAGGAAGCGCGCGCCAATCCGGTTGCGGCGGCGCTTCTCGACACGATAGAGCGTTATGGATTCGCGCCAGAGAAGTTCATCGATCTGATCGAGGCACGCCGCTTTGACCTTTATGACGATCCGATGGCCGGGCTGGCCGATCTTGAGGCGTATGCGGCGAAAACGGCCTCGGTGCTTTTTGCGTTCGCTGCACAGATTCTCGCCGGCGTCGGTGCGGAGGCGGTCTCCACGCCCGCGGGCATTGCCTACGCCATCGCCGGCCTACTGCGCGCTTTTCCGCTTCATGCCGCGCGGGGTCAGCTTTATGTTCCGGCAGAGCTACTCGAGCGCTATCAGGTGCGTCTGCACGACGTATTTGCCGGGCGAACTTCGCCCGGTCTCCATGCCGCGCTCGCGGAAATGCGCGACCTCGCGCGTTGCCATCTCGACGCAGCGCATGCGCACGTCACGACGCTGCCGCCTGCGGCCACGCCGGCTTTTCTTCCCTCGGCCCTGGTGCGTCCTGCGCTCGATCGCCTCGAGCGCAGCGCACCATTCGCGCCCGCCGAAATCCCGCCCTGGCGGCGGCAATGGCTCATTTGGCGCGCGGCGCGAAACCCGGCGCGAATTGCAGGATGAGAAGATCAGAACGCGAAACGGTCGCGCAGATTGCGTCGGCCGGAAACGATCCGGCCGACCAGCGAGCGCTCAGCCTCGGTCTTGACCAGCGAAGGGATGAGATCGATCTGGTTCATGGCCACGAGTTCGAGAATTTCGCTGCGCACTTCGCCCTGCGCGTTGCGTGGCAAGGCGTCGACGATCTGCAAATGCTCGGGGGCCGAGTTGCCGAGAAAATCGCGCAATTCGCGGTCGTCGGCGCTACCCTCGATGAAGGCGTAGAGACCGGTGCCGGCGCGGCGGTCGGGGAAGGCGACAATCGCGACATCGCGTACCCTGGGAAGCGTCATAAGGCGCGCCGCAATCGCTGGCGCCTCGCGCGTGAACCGTATGCCGCGGCCTTCGCGGTCGGTGACATTGAGCCCGCGCGTTATCGCGTAATAGACCTTCTTGCCCGTCGCCATCCACACTCGGGTGAGATAGCTCTTGCGCGCGAGGACGCGACGCTCGGCGGCGGTCAGCGCGCCGGGGGCATAGCGGCGCTTGTGCTTGAGCAGATGGCGCAAATCCTCGTAGCGCGCGAGGCGGAACAGGGCACCCCGGCGACGAAAACAGGAAGCGAGCTGGAAATCGGTGACATAGGCGCGCCCGTCGGCGTAAAGCCAGTTCTGCTCCTTGGCGAGATCGTTGTGGGTAATTCCCGCACGATGGAGCACCCGCAGCAACGCTTTGGCGGAGCGGAAATAGGCGGCGTCGCCGTGAGGCTTGGCGATGTGCAGAGGCACGCCGTCAATCCAGCCGCGCACCAGCATGCGGCGCCCGGCGAAGAGCAGCGGCGGCGCGATCCCGAGTGGCCCGGCGATTGCGAGCGCCCGGCGTTCGCGCCGGAACAACAGATGCGCCAGTCCCCGGCTCCACCAAGGCACGCCGTCGATGCGGCGGAGCACCGCTTCGACCTCGCTGGCCTCGGTGCGGAAACGTCCCCGTTCGATCGTGGAGAAGACATCGCGCTTGAGCACGACGTCGCTGCGCCATCGCCCGGAAAGTTCCTTTTGGTCTTCGCCCTCGATCATACTCATGTATCTAGCACAAAAGCCGGATTACTCTGCCGCGTGAGGCACGGCCGTGCCGCTCCACGTCTCAAGGTCGGCGAGCGCACGCGCACATAGCGCCTGTTTGTATGCACCGCGCGCCGTGCGGCTTCCGAGCGGCGGGAACAAGCCGAAATTGACGTTCATCGGCTGAAACGATCGCGCAACCGAATCGATCGTCTCGATATGGCCTCCGGTGATGTGACCGATGAGTGCCCCATGCGCAGTTGTTGGCGGCGGCAGATGCGGCCGCTCTCCTAGCCGCTCCGCGGCGGCAAACCGTCCGGCGAGCAGGCCGATCGCCGCCGATTCCACGTAGCCCTCGCAGCCGGTGATCTGTCCGGCAAAGCGTAGCCGCGGCATGACTTTGAGCCGGAGCGTCTCGTCGAGAAGCTTCGGCGAGTTAAGGAAAGTATTGCGGTGGAGACCGCCGAGCCGCGCGAACTCGGCATTAGCGAGGCCGGGAATGGTGCGGAAGATGCGCGCCTGTTCGCCATGTTTCAACTTGGTCTGGAAGCCGACCATGTTGAACAACGTGCCGAGCTTATTGTCCTGGCGCAATTGGACCACGGCATAAGGTTTTTCGGTGGGCCGATGCGCGTCGGTGAGGCCGAAGGGTTTCATCGGTCCGTGGCGCAGCGTTTCCCGTCCGCGCTCGGCCATCACTTCGATTGGCAGGCAGCCGTCGAAATAGGGCGTTGCCGGCTCGAAGTCGTGGAATGAGATTTTCTCGCCGGCGAGAAGCGCGTCGATGAAGGCGTCGTATTGTTCGCGCGTCAGCGGACAATTGATGTAGTCAGCGCCGGATCCTGCGGGTCCCACCTTGTCGTAGCGCGACTGGAACCAGGCAATACCGAAGTCGATGGTCTCGCGGTGCACGATCGGCGCGATGGCATCGAAAAAGGCGAGCGCTGCTTCCCCGGTGAGCGCGCGGATTGCGTCCGCGAGCGCCGGCGAAGTGAGTGGTCCGGTGGCGATGATGACGTTGTCCCATTCGGGCGGCGGCGCAAAAATTTTCTCACGGCGAATATCGATGAGCGGCTCTTGCTCCAGCGCCGCGGTGATCGCGGCGGCAAAGCCCTCGCGGTCGACGGCCAGTGCGCCGCCCGCCGGCAGCTTGTGAGCGTCCGCCGCGTGCAGCACCAGCGATCCAAGCCGGCGCATCTCGGCATGCAGGAGGCCGATGGCGCTGCCCTGCGCGTCGTCGGAGCGGAACGAGTTCGAACAAACGAGCTCGGCGAAGTCTCCAGTCTTGTGCACGGCGGTCGAGCAAACCGGCCGCATTTCGTGCAGCACCACTGGCACCCCGCGGCGCGCGACCTGCCACGCAGCCTCGGAACCCGAAAGACCGCCGCCGATGACATGGACCGGCTTAAGGCGGACCGGTGTCAGAGAGCTCATCATGGCTTCAAAGTAGGGACATCCCACGCCTGGCACAACGCGAGCGTTCCGGGCAGAAATCGACGCCGGCGGCCTGCCAGTTGGCTGCTAACTGGCGCTCTGCTATAGGCGTTTCGTTCCGCATTTACGAATTCGAGGTTTTGGGGCCACTTGCATGTCCGTTGACGCCGATACTGTCAGCCGGGTGGCGCATCTTGCGCGCATCGCGGTTGCCGAGGACGAGGTCGAGCATCTTCAGGGCGAGCTCAACGCCATGCTGGCTTTCGTCGAGCAGCTAGCGGAGGTCGATGTTTCGGGTATCGAGGCAATGACGTCAGTGACGCCCATGGCAATGAAGATGCGTAAGGACGAGGTAACCGATGGCGGCATCGCCGACGCCATCATGGCGAATGCGCCGGCGCGCGAAGATCACTTTTTCCTTGTGCCTAAGGTGGTGGAATAAATGTGTATGGCTTGTGAACAAGACGCGATGTGGTTCGCCTATCTGCAAAGAAAAGGCCTCATCACGCCCGATGGCTATCTAGTGGAGCAGCCGCCGTCCTTGTTTGCCGCCAAACCGGCCGAGCCGGCACCCGTTGCGGAAGAAGTGAAACAAGAAACCCCGCCGGAGCCGGCAGAAAAAAATAAGTTCTCCTGCGACGATCCAACGGCTAGTGCGGCGGATTTGAATTTCCTTCAAACAAGCCGCAAACCCGAATAGGAACTTCAAATCCAAAAGCCGCACTAGAACCATATGTTTGCTAGTGTCCTTTTGATTCCGAAGTTCGCATTAAACAATTCCGCTAGCACTTGCGAACTTCGGAATCAGGACACTAGATGACCGATCTCACCTCGCTCACGCTGGCGCAGGCGCGCGATGCACTGCGCACGAAGGAATTTTCCGCAACCGAATTGACCGAGGCGCACCTCGCCGCCGTCGAGGAGGCGCGTGCGCTTAACGCATTTGTGCTGGAAACGCCTGATCGCGCCCGCGACATGGCGCGCTCCGCGGACGCGCGACTGGCCAAAGGGGAGGGGGGGCCGCTCGAAGGGCTGCCGCTCGGCATCAAGGATTTATTTTGCACCTCCGGCGTGCGCACCACCGCGTGCTCACACATCCTGGAAAACTTCGTTCCCACCTACGAATCGACCGTCACTGCCAATCTGTGGCGCGATGGTGCAGTGTTGCTCGGCAAACTCAATAACGACGAGTTCGCCATGGGCTCGTCGAACGAAACGTCGTATTTCGGACCGGTCGTGTCGCCATGGCGCCGTCGCGGCACGGACGCGAAACTTGTGCCCGGCGGCTCGTCGGGCGGGTCGGCGGCGGCGGTGGCGGCGAAGCTCTGCATCGGCGCCACCGGCACCGACACTGGCGGCTCGATCCGTCAGCCGGCGGCATTTTGCGGCATCGTAGGACTTAAACCGACATACGGCCGCTGCTCGCGCTGGGGCATCGTCGCGTTTGCGTCTTCGCTCGATCAAGCTGGGCCATTCGCGCGTAGCGTGCGCGATTGCGCGATCCTCCTGCATTCGATGGCCGGTCACGATCCGAAGGATACGACCTGCGTCGACCTTCCCGTACCTAACTACGAGAAGGCCGTCGGCTCGTCAGTCAAAGGCATGCGCATCGGCATCCCAAAGGAATATCGGATGCCGGGCATGGCTTCCGAGATCGAAACGTTGTGGCAGCGCGGCGCCCAATGGCTTAAAGACGCCGGCGCCGAGATGGTCGAAATTTCCCTGCCTTTCACCGAATATGCATTGCCGGCCTACTACGTCGTCGCACCCGCGGAAGCGTCGTCAAATCTCGCGCGCTATGACGGCGTGCGCTACGGACTGCGCGTTCCTGGCCGCGACGTCATCGACATGTATGAGCAGACCCGCGCGGCCGGCTTCGGCAAGGAAGTGCGGCGGCGCATCATGATTGGCACTTATGTGCTTTCCGCGGGCTATTACGACGCCTATTACCTGCGGGCGCAGAAAGTGCGCACCTTGATCAAGCGTGATTTCGAGGCGTGCTTTTCTGCCGGCATCGACGCCATCCTGACGCCGACGACGCCGTCGGCGGCCTTCGCTATCGGCGAGAAGGGGCGCGCTGACCCGGTTGAGATGTATCTCAACGATGTATTCACAGTGACGGTGAACATGGCCGGCCTGCCAGGGATTTCGGTCCCGAGCGGCCTCGACGCTCAAGGGTTGCCGCTCGGCTTGCAGCTTATTGGACGGCCATTCCAGGAAGAGACGCTATTCGCCCTCGGCGCCGTCATCGAGCAAGCGGCTGGGCAATTCACTCCAGAGCGATGGTGGTAGGCACGGTCCGGTGCCTGCCGGATTAGAAAAGGTGCAGGCTATCGTGAAAAACCGCGGTGACATTCGTGACCAGCACCACGGTGACGAACAGATAATAGGCTATGCGCTCTATCCGACGCAGAGTCGTAATCATCGACCCTCGCAATCTCCCTCGCTCGATTGTGCGAATTTACGGCAAACAACAGTTAGCGAACTATCGCACTTTGCCGTCGTGATCGAGCCTCGGCGTATTGACGGGACGCCAGTCGTTAGCGCCCGCGTGCGGCCCGGACCTCCTGCGCTCGTTCGATTTCAACTTTGTCTTCTCGGTGGTTTCGTAGCGGCGTCGCGGCAGCGCGGAGGGATATTCGCGCTGGAGGAAATCGATGAGTTTTTCACGCACCTCGCAGCGCAAATCCCAAACCGATGACGCGCTGTTGGCGCTCACGAGCGCGCGCAGCTCGATCGTTGTTTCCTTGCAATCGCTGACCTGTAAGCTGACGACCTTGCCGTTCCACAATTTGGACTGTGAGGCGATTTCGGTGAGCTTCGTGCGGATTGCGTCGACCGGGGCGGTGTGATCGACATAGAAAAACACGCTGCCGATGAGTTCGCCGCCGATCCTGGTCCAGTTCTGGAAGGGCTTTTCGATAAAATAGCTCAGCGGAACGACCATCCGCCGCAAATCCCACAGCCTGACGACGACGTAGCTAAAGGTGATCTCCTCGACGTTGCCCGATTCGTTCTCAACGATCACGGCGTCGTCGATGCGGATCGGCTGCGCTACGGCGATCTGCACGCCGGCGATGAAGTTGGTCAGCACCGGCCGGGCCGCGAGGCCGGCAATAATGCCAGCGACACCGGCGGAGGCGAACAGGGTAATGCCGAATTGCCGAACCGCCTCGAAAGTCATCAGGGCAAATGCGATGGTGATGAGCATGATCACCGCGTCCAGAACACGCACGAGCACGCGGACTTGCGTGACGTGTTTGCGCGCGAGCAGATTGTCCTCGACATCAATTCGGAAGCGCATGAGGTAGAGATCGGCCGCAATGCGCAGGGTGATCACCGCGATCCACCCGAGCAGGCAAATAGTCGCCAATCCGAGAAGCCGCGCGAGTACTTCCTTGGTATCGCCCGCGAGCGGTGTCGTGGGCAGCGCAATGGCTAATGCAATGAGCAGCAGGCCCAACCGCGTCAGCCCTTTAGTCGCGCCGAGGAGCGTTCGCAGGAAGGGCCGCCGGTCGCCCAGCATTCGGCGTACAAGCGCAAGAACGGCAGCGTGCAACAGCAACGCCGCAATCGCAGCGCCGACGAGGAGCGCCGCCGATAAAGCCCAATCCGCTGCGGAGGACAGCGTGCCGACGAACTCGCTCTGGACGTGTTGGATAGCGGTTTGCCACATGCCGCAAGATAACATGAAACCCAAATCAGCCGCTTGTGAGAACCAACGCGCCGTTTCGCCGGTTCCGGCGATCATTCCCTGGACAGCGGCGATGTGAAATGGCATCAACGCGCCGTTAAAACGGCAACATCCCACGCGCGATCGGGGCCATACCGGCGATGAAAACTTTCCTGCTGCGCCTTTTCACGTGGTGGAACGGCCAGACTTTCGGTACCCAGCTGTGGACGAAGCTTTACGGTGAGTTCGTCGGCGAGGACGAATTCGGCAATCGCTACTACCGCACCAGGAAAGGCAAGATCGATCCGACGCTCAACATGGAGCGGCGCTGGGTGATCTACAATGGGATCGCCGAGGCATCCATGGTGCCCCCGAGCTGGCACGGCTGGCTGCATCACACCGTCGATGTGCCGCCGCCAGTGGACAACATCAAGCCACACCCTTGGGAGAAGCCGCATCGCCCCAATCTTACCGGCACGCCGGGAGCCTACCGACCCAGCGGCTCGACCTTGGCGCAAGGCCGTCGCCCGAAGGCGACAGGCGATTACAAGGCGTGGACTCCGGGCAATTAAGGCCTCGGCTGTCAGGGCGCGGCTTCCCGGGGGCCGGCCGGGGCGTCCGCCCTTTCCGTGCCGCATTCGGCATGTTAACGGGGCGCATCGCGATGACGCGCTTAACCCGATCGCGCCCCCTGGCTCCATGCTCCGTATCGCCGCTCTTTTAGCCGTGCTCGGCGGAACGCTCGCAGCGGGACCGGCCCAAGCGCAGTCGAGAGCGTACGGCGATTTCCCGCCGCGTCCGCCGGCTGACGTCCCCAACGGAACATTCCCCCAACAACCGCCGCCAGTGCAGTTCCCCGGGCAATCCACGTTCACGCCGCCGCCGGCCGGACCGCCGCCGTCCGGCATCCAGGCGCAGCCGTTGCCCGCGCCTCCTGGTGGGACGCTGGCGCCGCCGCCTGCGGCCGGCCAGCGGGCGCGTAACGCTCCTCCGCCTGCGGGTCCGACGCCGCAACCCGCCAATCCGCCACCGGCCCAACCGGCGGATACGGCCCCCCAGCCTGACGACACGGTCGTCACCGAGGTGCCGACGCAAAAGATCGACAATGCGCGCGCAGTATTTTCTGGGCTCGACAAGATCACCGGCCGCATCATTTCCTTCGACGCGGCGGTCGGCGAAACCGTGCAATTCGGCGCGCTGCAAGTGACCGCGCGGGCGTGTTACACGCGCCCCCCGACCGAGGCGACCAACACGGACGCCTTCGTCGAGGTCGACGAAGTCACGCTCCAGGGCGAGATCAAGCGCATTTTTTCAGGTTGGATGTTTGCATCCAGTCCGGGTCTGCATGGGGTCGAGCACCCCATTTACGACGTCTGGTTGACCGATTGCACCGCGCCGGTGCGGCTCGCCGAGCCGGCCGCTCAGCCGACGCCCGCGGCGGCCACGCCCGCCCCCCGCGCCCGCCCGCGTCAGGCCGCGCCTCCGCGCCAGCCGTCTGTGCCGCCACTTGCCCCCGCGCCAGCCGTCCCGGCACAGCCGCGCTAAGGCCGATCATGCCGGCGCAAGGCGCTCCAGCGCCGCGCTGCCGGAAACCGGCCGATCGAGTGCGAGCGCGCCAAAATCTCCCTCGCCTACGAGCGCCGCGTCGAGCAGCTTGTGGTAAGCCTGCCGCGACACCTCGACGGCGCCGAACGTCCGCAGATGTTCGGTAACGAATTGGGTATCGAGCAACCGGTACTGGCCCGCCTTGAGCCGCGCCACCAAATGAACGAGGGCGACCTTGGAGGCGTCGCGGGCACGGTGAAACATACTCTCGCCGAAAAAGGCTCGCCCTAGGCTTACGCCATAGAGGCCGCCGACCAGTTCGCCGTCTTGGTACACCTCGACCGTATGGCAGTCTCCGCGCTCGTAGAGCTTGCAGTAGAGGTTGCGAATGCGCGCGTTGATCCAGGTACGGCCGCGCCCGGGCATCGGCTCCGAACAGCCGCCGAGCACGGCATCAAAATCGCGGTCCACCACGACCGTGAAGCGATCGGAACGCACGGTACGCGCGAGACGGCTTGGCACGTGGAACCGATCCAGCGGAATGATGCCGCGGCGTTCCGGTTCGATCCAATAAAGGGCGGGGTCCTCGGCGCTTTCCGCCATAGGGAAGATGCCGCAGGCATAGGCCTTCAGCAGAACTTCGGGCGTGATATCGACGAGTGCGGACTCTCGGCTTGCCATACGTTCGTTTAGCCATCGGAGGGCAACTCTTTCAAGAGCGCGCCCCGTCCCCGGTGCTCGCTTTCGGGACCAACACAGCCTCTGCCTGCGATCGCTTTCGCCGCCGGGAGGCGGGTCTTAACCACCCGTAAATGACAATTTCGGTATGATTTTAGCCAGCTTGAACGCATTTTTGCTTGGTGCGTTACCCTGGCATGCAAACGACTGGCAACTGCCGCCATGGAAACGATCGTCAGTGAGATTCGGCCGATCCGCGTCCTGCTCGTCGAGGACGAATTTCTCATCAGCGAATGGGTCGCGGAATCGCTTGTAGAACAGGGCTTCGCGGTACGCACCGCGAGCAACGGGGCGGACGCCCTGCGGCTTCTCGCATCGGTGCCCGTGGACGTACTGTTCACCGACATCAATTTGCCGGGCGGTATGGACGGCACGACGCTCGCGCGTCGCGCCCGCGAGCTGTTACCCGATCTGCCGGTTGTCTACGCCTCTGGACGAGTAAACATGCTCGATTCACCGCTGCGGGTACCGGGCTCGATCTTCGTTGCGAAGCCCTACGCTCCGGAGATCGTCGGCCGGCTGCTCGCCCGCAGCTTGAAAGCGACTGCCGAGCGAATGCCTGCCTGAACCGTCATTGCTCGATCGCGCCGCGCGCGAGAAACTCCTCGAGCCAATGGATGTGGTAATCCCCGTCGATGATTTCGGCTTCGCGCGCCAGCGCGCGGAACAGGGGCAGCGTGGTCTCGATGCCCTCGACAACAAACTCGTCGAGTGCGCGCTTCAACCGCATGAGGCATTCGCCCCGCGTCTTGCCGTGGACGATAAGCTTCCCGACGAGCGAGTCGTAGAATGGCGGAATCGTATAGCCATGATAGACGGCGGAATCGATCCGCACCCCTAGTCCGCCGGGTGGATGGTAATGGACGATCTTGCCAGGGGAGGGGCGGAACGACACCGGGCTCTCGGCATTGATGCGACACTCGATGGCGTGGCCGTGGAATTTCACGTCGCCTTGCGCCAGCGCAAGATCGTTGCCGGCCGCGACGCGGATCTGCTCCGCCACGAGGTCGATATCGGTGATCATTTCGGTCACCGGATGCTCCACCTGAATGCGGGTGTTCATCTCGATGAAGTTGAATTTGCCGTCCTCGTAAAGAAACTCGACGGTGCCGGCGCCGAGATATTTGATGTCACGCATCGCTCTGGCGACGGTTTCGCAAATCTGGTCGCGGGCCGACGTGTTAAGAGCGGGCGAGGGGCCTTCCTCCCAGAGCTTCTGGTGTCGGCGCTGCAGCGAACAGTCGCGCTCGCCGAGATGGATGGCGCGGCCTTTGCCGTCGCCAAGAACCTGGACTTCGATGTGGCGCGGCCGTTCAAGGTACTTTTCGAGATAAAGCGTGTCGTCGCCGAAAGCCGCCTTCGACTCGGCGCGCGCTATTGCAAGGGCTGACGCAAGCTCGCTCTCGGCACGAACGACCTTCATGCCGCGGCCGCCGCCGCCGGCGGCAGCCTTGAGCATGACCGGAAAGCCCACATCGCGCGCCAATCTCTCCGCCTCTTCATCGGAGCCAACGTCGCCGTCGGACCCGGGAACGGTCGGGATGCCGAGTTCAACGGCGGCGCGCTTGGCCGCGATCTTGTCGCCCATCAAACGAATATGCTCCGGGCGCGGACCGATGAATTGCACGTTGTGGTCGGCGAGGATTTCCGCAAAGCGGGCGTTCTCCGAGAGAAATCCATAGCCTGGATGTACCGCGTCGGCGCCGGTGATTTCGCATGCGGCGAGTAGCGCCGGAACATTGAGGTAGCTGTCCTTGGCGGGCGGCGGTCCGATGCAGACGCTCTCATCGGCGAGCCGCACATGCATGGCGTCCTCATCCGCCGTCGAATGCACGGCCACTGTCGGGATGCCAAGCTCCTTGCACGCCCGCAACACGCGGAGCGCGATCTCCCCCCGATTGGCGATCAGGATTTTATCGAACATCTCACTCGATGATCATGAGCGGCTCGCCGTACTCGACCGGTTGACCGTCCTCGACCAGGATCTGGATCACCGTGCCGGAACGAGGCGCGGGAATTTGATTCATCGTCTTCATCGCCTCGATGATGAGGAGCGTTTCGCCGGTCTTCACCTGGCTGCCGACATCGATGAAGGGCCGCGCGCCCGGCGCTGGGCCGCGGTAAGCGGTGCCGACCATCGGCGAAGCGACGAGACCCGGATGCTGGCTCGGCTCGATCGGCACCTCGACCGGCGGCGCCATGGGAAGGGCAGCGCCAACGGATCCTTCGGGCGTTCGCCCTCGAGACCCCGGCGCATTCAGATTTCGCGCGACGCGAATCGACGCTCCATCGCGTTGGAGCTCAATTTCAGTAAGCCCTGTTTCGTCGAGCAGCTTTGCCAGATCGCGGATGGCATCGTGATCGATCGCGGGTGTCTTCGGCACCTGAAGGGGCTTTCGCGTCACGATCGATCCCCTGTCCGATGTTCGGGGCCGAGCATACCGGCAAGGCCCCTGATAGCGAGCGCGTACCCCTCGATGCCGAAACCGCAAATGACCGCGCGCGCAGCTTCGGAGACGTAGGAGTGTCGGCGGAACGACTCTCGTGCGTGAATATTACTGATGTGAACCTCGACGACGGGGGCTTCGACCGCGAGGAGCGCGTCGAGGATCGCAACCGACGTATGGGTATATGCGGCCGGATTGATGATAACCCCCACCGCCCGCTTGTCGCGCGCCTGGTGAATCAAATCGATGATTTCGCCTTCGTGATTTGATTGCCGGAACTCGATTGCAAGCCCGTGTTGCTTCGCCGTTGCGCGGCAAAGCTTCTCGACGTCGGCGAGCGTCGCGCGGCCGTATATCTCCGGCTCGCGCGTGCCAAGCAGATCAAGGTTCGGTCCGTTGAGGACGTAAACGGTCTTCGGCATTGCTTTCCCGGCCGGCCGTCGGCAGGCGGGCAAACCGCTTGCTCGACCTCCGGCTTTATAGGGACCCGACTCGAAAAGGGGAAGCGGGGACGGCGGCGCCCGTTGCGTGGCCGCCACGATGAAACCCAAAATTGGACGCCGCGGGCTCCCAAGCGGGCCACAGATCTAATGGACCCTTTTGGCGCGACGTGAACCTGGGAGGGAGTCCATGCGCCGCAGAACATTTATCCGATTTGTTGCGTGTTGTGTTGCGTTGCTGCCGGTCGGGACGTCGGTCATTGCTGCCGAGGGCGTGCTTGTCTCGGGCCCGGTCGTCCACGATAATCTTGCGATCTACTTTGTGCACGGCCAAGCAACTCGGGGCGCTGTCCCCGTGAGCCTGGAAGAGGCGCTCGCCAATGGGCGTGTCAAAGTGCGCGAAACCGGTACGGTCAACGAGTTGACCGTGGAAAATGTCGGCAATGACGAGATCTTCATTCAGGCCGGCGATATCGTAAAGGGGGGCCGGCAGGACCGCGTCTTGTCGGTCGATCTGTTGTTGCCGCCGCGGTCGGGACAGCTACCGATCGCGGCGTTTTGTGTCGAATCCGGCCGTTGGTCGGCTCGCGGTCAGGAGGATTCGCGGCAATTCTCCACCGCGGCGGCAGCCATGCCGTCGCACGAAGCAAAGCTCGCCATACGATCCTATATGGCTGCCGCCCCATCGACGATGCCGATCGGACAGGCAAACTCGGCCGATCGGTCTCGCGCCGATACCGGATCGCGCCAGGAGCAAATCTGGGCGACGGTGAAAAAGACGCAGGACCGGTTGGCGCGGTCCGTCGGCGCGACCCCCGCGCCGGCTTCGCCTTCGAGCCTGCAACTCTCGCTCGAGAGCGACAAGCTCAAGGCGGCGCAAGCCGCTTACATGAGCGCGTTGCAAAGCGGCGGCGCGCTCGATCACGACGTCATTGGTTACGTCGCCGCCATCAACGGCAAAATCAGTGGCGGCGATGTGTATTCTTCGTCCGATCTGTTTCGCAAAATGTGGCCCAAGCTGCTCGCCGCCAGTGTGACCGAGGCGATCAGCGATAAGGCCGCCCAAAATGCAACCCCGCCGTCGGCCGCTGGCGTCGGCAGCTTTATGACGGCCGCGGCAAGCGTTCCGGAATCCGAACGCGTACTGAGCGAAAGCGTTCGTGTTGCTACCCGCGACGGTGACGGCACGCTCTACGCGGAAACGCGGCGTCCCGACGGCGGCTGGGTGCACCGAAACTATCTGGCGAAGTGATCCATCCAACAAAAAAATCCTCCCCCGAAAAGGGGGAGGATTGTTGACCGCACTCCCGCGACGGTGCGGGCCGCAGGCAGTTATTTGCGGTCGGCGTTGAGCTTTTCGCGAAGCGCATCGATGCCGACTGCTCCAACCACCACATCCTCGCCCACCACATAGCTTGGCGTGCCGCTGACGCCGAGCGCGTCGGCGAGCTTCATATTTTCGTCGATCGTCTTCTTGACCTCGTCACTGCCCATGTCTCGCTCGATGCGTGCCATGTCGAATCCGACCTCCTTGGCGACTGCGAGCGCGCGTGCCTTGTCGGCCGCGCCGCGGCCACCGAGCAGCTTCTGGTGAAACTCGATGTATTTCTTTCCGGTGACGTCCTGCATGCGTGCAGCGACCGCGACATGGGCGGCTTCGACCGATCCCTCGCCGAGAACCGGGAATTCCTTGAGAACGAATTTGAGATTGGGGTTGGTCTTCAGGAGATCCAGCATGTCGGTCATGGCGCGCTTGCAGAAGCCGCAATTGTAGTCGAAGAATTCGACCATCGTCACGTTGCCTTGCGGGTTACCGAGCACGACCTGGTGCGGCGAGCTAAACAGCGCCGCCTTGTTGTCTACGACTGCCGCACGATGCTTCTCGGCTTCTGCCGCCTGCTGACGCTTCTCCAGCTCCGCCATGACGTCCTGCATCACCTCAGGGTGCGCCAGCAGGTAGTCTTTGACGATGTTTCCGATTTCCTGGCGCTGATCGGCCGAGAATGTTTGCGCTTGCGCCGGCGCGGCGGCCGGCGATGCGAGTGACATCGCGGCTGCGATCAGGATTGCTATGCGTGGGTTAAATGTCATCGCGATTGTCCTTTTTGCGATCATTGTCAGTTTCGAAGCGGGCTATGCTTTCCCTTGTTGAAAGCGACGATGTCGTCGGCTCGCACCCAGCCCGGCGATCCAACCGGAAAACGCATCTTAGCCCGTGCGGCGAGCTCGCGCGCGGTTTTGTTGTCACCGCGCGCGAATGCAGCCTGCGCCGAAGCAAGATCGGCATCGGCCAGATCGCCGGTGTGGCCGTAGGCCATGGCGAGCTGCTCATAAGCATCGCCGGATTCTGGCTCTTTGATAATGGCCGCGCGCAAAAGCGGAATCGCTTCTACCGTCATCTTGGCGTTGTTGGTGGCGATCAGCGCTTGCGACAGCATAATCTGAATGAGGGCCGGATTGGGAGCAAGCTGGACGGCGCGGCGCAATGGCGCGAGCGCTTCCGCCGCGTGTCCGCTTTCGAGTAGCGCCTGACCTTTCAGCTCGTAGAAATAGGGATAGTCCGGCATCGACTCAATCAGGCCGTCGATCTGTGTAAGGGCAGAACGTATGTCGCCGAAGCGGTAGGCAGCAATGGCGCGCGCGTAGCGGGCCGGCATGCCGGTGTCGGATAACGGATAACGTCGCGACACCACGTCGGCCCGTTCGGTGAAGCCGTAAAGCTTCGCGCGCATCATGTCGTGGCGAAATTGCAGCTCGGGCGGGTCCTTCTTGTCCCAATATGGGGTTTTGACCAGTTCCGCCAGCGCGGCCATGCGATCCGCGGGCATCGGGTGATTCTGCACATAGGGATCGACATAGGCCGCCGAGAACATCGTCTCATCAGCGAAGCGTTTGAACGTATCGTACATGCCCTTGCCGGACTGCCCGGTCATGGTCAGGAACCGGACACCGGCGCGATCGGCCTGTTCCTCTTGGGCGCGCTGGTAGGCCATTAGCGTGTGCAGCAGGTAGGACTGCGGCGCGCTGATCGCCGCCGCGCCGAGATTACCCATATCTAAGCTGTTGCCGTAGTTATTCGACCGCGAACCCGCCACCATTGCGCCGACGCCGAGCAGCATGGTGACGATCGCGGCGGTCTGAGCGTTGGCAAGCTCTTGGCGCATTTTGGAAAGGTGACCGCCGACGATATGACCGGTCTCGTGCGCGAAAACGCCGATGAGCTGATTGGGCGTGGTGGCTTGCTTCAGGGCGCCGGTAAAAATGAAGATGCGGTGCGCGTCCATCACAAAGGCGTTGAACACATTTTCGTTGATGATGACGACCTGCACATTTTGCTGGGCCAAGCCGGCCGCGCGCAAAATCGGTGCTGTGTAGTCGCGCAAGAGCTGCTCGATCTCCGCGTCGCGAATCATCGGAATGCCGGCGGTGGATCCGGTCTGCGCCCGCGCCGGCAGGCTTCCGAGCGCGAGCGCGGCGGCAGCGGTCAGCGCAATGGCGCGCGACGCTGGTCTCACCGGGCTCACCTTGCTAGGAGTTTTGGCGACAATCATTTGGGACAAAGTATCAGTCCCTCGGTCCGTGGACCAAGGCTATGGATGGAACCGTTTACGGTCAACACAAGGGCCGGCGTGTTGCAGGGGCTAAGCCAAACGCCACAAAACCCCGCGAATACGGCAGTACCGGGGCGGCCCAACAAGACCCGCGATACGTCGAGGCGCAATAATGCTTGAGAGAGCCAAACGTCTCTTGCAACCGTCCGCGCGCAGCGCCGTGCCGCCGTTTATGGTCATGGACGTCATGACCGCGGCGGCGCGTCTTGAGGCGCAAGGCCGCAAGATCATCCACATGGAAGTCGGGCAGCCGGCGGCGGGTGCCCCGGCAATTGCGATTGCCGCCGTGCGTGTCGCCCTTTCTTCCGGTCCGCTCGGCTATACCGAGGCGCTTGGCATTCCGTCGTTGCGCCGGCGTATCGCGCGCGCTTACGCCGAATGGCATGGCCTCGACATCGATCCGGAGCGCATCGTCGTCACCACCGGCTCCTCGGGCGGCTTTATTTTGGCATTTCTCGCCGCGTTCGAGACGGGGGATCGCGTGGCGATGGCGCTACCCGGCTATCCGCCCTATCGCCACATACTCACTGCGCTCGGCTGCGAGCCGGTGGGGATCGAGACGAGCGCAGCAACGCGCTGGTCGATCACCGGCGAAAGTCTGCTCGCTCAGCACCGTGCGAAGCCGCTGAAGGGCGTCGTGGTTGGGTCACCGGCCAATCCGAGCGGCACGATGATGACCGCGTCGGCGCTCACCGAGCTGATCCGCTGCGCCGAAGATGCAGGCATCGTCGTGATCTCGGACGAGATCTATCACGGCCTCGATTACGCCTTTGCCGCGGAATGCGCCGCGCGCATCTCCTCCGACGTCATCATCATCAATTCTTTCTCCAAATATTTCTGCATGACCGGGTGGCGGATCGGCTGGATGGTTGTGCCGCCGCCGCTGGTGCGGGCGGTTGAACGGCTGCAGCAAAATCTTGCGATCTCGGTGCCCACTCTTTCGCAAATCGCGGCCGAAGCGGCCTTCGAAGGGCGCGCCGAGCTAGAGGCGGTACGGCGCGGCTATGAGGAAAACCGGCGCATTCTGCTCGACGGCCTGCCGCGCGTCGGCCTCGATTCCTTTCTGCCGGCCGATGGCGCCTTCTATCTCTATGCCGATGTCTCGCGGTTCTCGAACGACAGCTTTGCATTCGCGACGCGAATGTTGGAGGAGGCGGGCGTGGCGGCGACTCCCGGGGTCGACTTCGACCCAGTGCGCGGAAGGAACTTCTTGCGTTTGTGCTATGCCGGCGGGCGCGAGGAGATGTGCGAGGCGGTCGAGCGGATCGGCAATTGGCTCAAAAAAGATGCGACCTAAGCGAGGCGGGCGATGAGCGACGCGCTGTTCGATATTCTGCGTAAGATAACCACCGCGACGATCACGACGATGCTCTTGAAAAAAGGCATCCGGCGCTGCTGGATGAACGGTCCAAAACCGCTCGTTCCGAAGGGCGAACGTGTCGTTGGTCGAGCGTTCACCCTGCGCTTTGTTCCCGTGCGCGAAGATCTCGCGACGCCGGAAAGCTGGGGCCATCCCATATCGACGCGGGCGGCCATCGAGGAAATGCCGGAAGGCGCGGTCGTCGTTGCCGACGCCATGGGCGTGCCGAGCGCCGGTATATTCGGCGACATTCTTTGCGCCCGCATGAAAAAGCGAAACGTTGCGGCTTTGGTCACTGACGGCGTTGTGCGCGACCGCGCCGGCGTGCTGATGAGTGCATTGCCGGTCTGGTGCGCCGGCGTTGCAGCGCCGGCATCCGTCAACGGTTTGACATTCGTCGGCTGGCAGCAGCCGATCGGTTGCGGCGGATGCGCGATATTCCCGGGGGATGTGATCGTCGCCGATGACGATGGCGCCGCCGTTATTCCGCAGGCGATGCTGGAATTCGTAGCGCAAGAGGGCGCCGAGCACGAGCTTTACGAAAGCTGGGTGTTCAGCGAAGTCGAGAACGGCGTGAAACTGCCGGGCCTTTATCCGCCGAACGACGAGGCGAAGGCGCGCTACGCAGCGTGGCGGAAATCGCGCTCGTGATTGTGTCAATCGACGTCGCGGCTTCGATGTTTTTCTCCCTTTCCAAAATTCTCGGTTTCTTCGCCTATCCGTCGAATGTCTTGATTGCGATCGGCCTGCTCGGCCTCGTGCTCCTTCTCACACGGTTCACGCGGCTCGCCAGTTGGCTTATCGTGACGAGCCTCGTGCTGATTGCCGTCGCGGGACTATCGCCGCTCGGCAATGCGCTGATCCTGCCTTTGGAGCAGCGCTTCCCGCCTTGGGACGCTTCGCGCGGACCGCCCGAAGGCATCGTGCTGCTCGGCGGCATGATCTCGCCGGATGTATCGGCGGCGCGCGGTGCGGTGGCGCTCAATGAAGCGGCCGAACGCATCACCGTCACCGCCGAGCTGGCGCGCCGTTACCCGAACGCGCGCATCGTCCTGACCGGCGGCAGCAACGCCTTGATTTTTGACGAAGGCATCGAGGCGGTTTTCGCCGTCCGGCAATTGGAGGCGCTCGGTGTTGCGCATGACCGCATCGCGGCGGAGGAGCAGGCGCGCAACACGATCGAGAATGCGGTGTTCTCGCGGCTCGTCGCCAACCCGAAGCCGGGCGAGCGCTGGCTTCTGGTGACCTCGGCGTATCACATGCCGCGCGCGATGGCGGTCTTCAGGGCGGCTGGCTTTCCGGTCGAAGCCTATCCGGTCGACTGGCGCACGCGCGGGCCGATCGACATGGTGCGGCCGTTCGCTTCGCTCGGTGATGGCCTGCGGCGGACGGACACGGCGGTGCATGAGTGGGCTGGCCTTCTCGCCTATCGGCTCACCGGCAAGACGGCCGACCTGTTTCCAGCGCCTTGACATTGGGGTGCGAGCGGCCGCGTTCTTGCCCGTGGGGGAGCGTTATGCTCATTTCTCGTGTGCTGTGCAGATAGCGGGCAGTCGATGCTCCATTTGGTCATTGCCAACAAAAACTATTCTTCCTGGTCGTTCCGGCCGTGGCTGGCGATGAAAGTGGCCGGGATCGCGTTTCAGGAAACGGTGATCTCGCTCGATGCGCCCGATTTCAAGTCGCAGCTGTCGGCATTGAGTGGCGCCGGCAAGGTGCCGGTGCTGATCGACGGCGACGCGCGTATTTGGGAATCGCTGGCGATCCTTGAATACCTGGCTGAGAAATTCCCCGCCGCGAATTTGTGGCCGCAGGATACGCTGGCGCGCGGCCATGCGCGGGCGGTCGCATCCGAAATGCACGCTGGCTTCCTGCCGCTGCGTCGGCAATTGCCGATGAATGTGTGGCGGCCGGTGATACCGCGCGCACTCGACGCCGACGCGAAAGCTGATGTGGCGCGCATCGATACGATCTGGAGCGAATGCCGCGCGCGTTTCGGGACTGGCGGGCCATTTCTGTATGGAGCATTCGGCGCGGCTGACGCGATGTATGCGCCTGTCGTTTGGCGTTTCCACACTTACGGAATCGACGTGAGCGCTATCGCGCGCGACTATATGCGAGCAATTAAAACGCTGCCGGCGTGGAGTGAATGGCGCGAGGCCGCACGGCGCGAAACCTGGGTGCTCCCGCACGACGAAATCGACTGGCCGGAGGTGAAGCGGGAGGAAGGGTAGCGGTATTTTTGCGCGGCCTTTGACTAGACGCTGACGACATCCTTGCCGATGGGCCAGAGCGCAAGCCCCGCCAGCTTCAGATGGGCCCAGGCGAACGGAATCCCGATAATGGTCACCGCGAGAAAGATAGCCGTGATCAGATGCCCGAGCGCCAGCCACCATCCGGCAAAAACGAGCCATATGATGTTACCGAGAGCTCCCAGCGGTCCGGCGCCGATCCCTGACGATCGGCTTACGACCGTGTTGCCAAAAGGCAAAAAGGTGTAGCCCGCGATCGTGAGCGCAGCGCGGGCCCATGGCAGCCCGATGATTGTGATCGCCATGATCACGGCGGCGAGTAGCCAACCCGCGGCCATCCACAGCCCGCCGAATACGATCCAAAGCAGATTTAGTACCAGACTCGTCGGCGACATTTTGTTTGTCCTTGGCTTTTAGCTTCGTCGTCAGCGATATCGCGTCGGGCGAGCGAACTTTCAACTAGGAGGCTGCGGCGATCAGGGTTTGCAGTTCTAGAAGGAAGGGCCGCTGATAGGTGAGAATCTTCACCATGGCGACCGGAAGCGTGAAGTAGGCGATGCGGTCAATCTCGGGAAAATGCTGCCGTCGTCCCGATCTCGGCGGCCATTCGATCTCGAAGCTGTTGCTGGCGAATGACGCCAAATCGAAATCCGCTTCGAACGCCCAAGCGCGTACGATCTTGCCGCTCTTCTGTTTGACCGGCGTCAGCGGCAAGTAGTCCCCAGCGGCGGCAAGATTCGTTTCCTCGGCAAATTCCCGTTGCGCCGTGGCGAGAAGATCGGCGCCCGGCTCGGCGAGGCCTTTCGGAATGGTCCACACCCCATCGTCTTTTTTCGCCCAGAAGGGCCCGCCCGGATGGGCGAGCAGCACTTCGAGGGCGTTCCTGCGGCGGAACGCCAGGAGACCGGCACTGATTTCTGCCCTGCGGCGCATCCGCGCAATTTAACGCTAAAACTGCGGCCCTCTACCGCAGGTCTTGCCAAAGGGCTATCGTCTGCATGATTTTGTCACGATTACGCCCACAATGCCGGCTTCCTCGCCCGGGCTCATTGAGCGCGCGGCGGAGGGGCGCGCCGAGCCATTTCCTGCACGGGAGCTAACGCCAATGCGATATCGATTTATCGCCGCCATCGCCGCTTTCGCGGCTCTCATTGCGCCGATTGCTAAGGCCGACGATGCCCCCAACAAGGACGTCAAGGGCCTTTATTTAATGAGCGACTATCCGGCCGTGACGCTGCGGCCGGGTGAGACTTCTTCGATCGCTCTGAAGCTGCAGAATTACGACTTGGCTCCCGAGCGGCTGACTTTGTCGATTTCCGGCGTGCCTACCGGGTGGACAGCGACGTTGATGGGCGGCGGTCAGCCGGTCGCCGCGGCGATGCCGGCGACCAATTCCAGCGTTGCGCTCGAATTGCGGCTCGACGTACCGAAGAACGCCGCCGTAGGCACCGAAACGCTCACGGTCACCGCGACCGGAGGTTCGACGGACGCCTCGCTGCCGATCGCGGTCACGCTTGCCAAAGATCTGCCGGCCAAGTTGACGCTGACGCCGCAGCTTCCCGAGTTGCGTGGCACCTTGAAGTCGAGCTTCGAGTATCAGCTCACCATCAAGAACGACAGCGGCAAGAAGCTCACCGTGAGTCTAGCCGCCCAGACGCCGCAGAATTTCGACTCCTCGTTCACCGAGGGATACGGCACCCAGGAGCTTAACGCAGTGCCGATCGATGCCGGCCAGACCAAGAACGTGAAGCTCAAAGTGACCCCGCCAAATACGGCCGCGGCCGGAAGTTACAAGGTCGTGGTGCGGATAGGCGCCGAGGACGCCGCGGCAACGGCCGACCTCACGATGGACATCACCGGCCAGCCCAGGCTCGATGTCAGCGGCCGCGAAGGCCTCGTCTCGACGCGCGCCTCCGCCGGCAAGGAAAGCAGCGTGCCGGTGGTCATCACCAACACCGGCACCGCGCCGGCCGACGATATCGAACTCAGCGGCTCGACACCGAGCGGCTGGAAGATCACGTTCGATCCGAAGACGGTCGACCACATCGCGCCAAACGCGAATAAGGAAGTGCAGGCGCTGATCACGCCGACCGAGAAGGCGATCGCCGGCGACTACGTGACTTCGATCCGCGCCTCCACCCGCGGCGAGTCGGCCTCAACGACATTCCGCGTCACGGTCACGACCTCGACCATGTGGGGTATCGCCGGCGTTGGCATCATCGGCGTCGCGCTGCTCGTGATGGTCGGGGCGGTTGCAAGGTTCGGCCGCCGATGAACGATGACATCGTCATCGAGGCAAAAGGCCTCACCAAGAATTACGGCAAGGCAGTCGCGGTCGATCACATCTCGTTCACCGTCGGGCGCGGGGAAATCTTCGGCCTCCTCGGCCCCAACGGCGCCGGCAAGACCACCACGATCCTGATGTTGCTCGGCCTCACCGAGATTTCCGGCGGCGAGGTGAGCGTGCTCGGTTTCAATCCGGTGCGTGAGCCGCTCTCGGTCAAGCGCCGCGTCGGCTATATGCCCGATACGGTCGGCTTCTACGATCAGCTCACCGCCGCCGACAATCTTAGCTACACCGCTAGACTGATCGGCTTCAAGAAAGCGGAGCGCGAGAAAAGGATCGCGGACGCGCTCGATCGCGTCGGCCTCGCTGAGTTTGCCGAAAAGCGCGTCGGCACTTTCTCTCGCGGCATGCGCCAACGCCTCGGGCTTGCCGAGATTCTCATGAAGGGCGCCCAGATCGCGATCCTCGACGAGCCGACATCAGGGCTTGACCCGCACGCGACAGCGGAACTGCTCTCCATCATCCGCGGCTTCAAAGTGGAGGGCGTTTCGGTGCTGCTGTCCTCGCATTTGCTCGAGCGGGTGCAGAGTGTGTGCGACCGCGTCGCGCTGTTCAGCGGCGGCCATATCGCTTTGATGGGCTCGGTGGCCGATCTCGGCCGCGAGGTCCTCGGCGGCGGCTATGTGGTCGACATCGAGGCGGACGGCGCCGGGCTCGCCGAACGGCTCGCCCTCATTCCAGGCGTCAGCGCCGTCGAGAGAACCGGCATCGGCAAGCTTCGTCTGCACGCCGACCGTGATGTTCGACCGGAAGCCGCGGTTGAGGTGGTTGCGATGCAGGGCCGCCTGAAATTTCTCGGCGTCCAGGAACCGAGCCTCGACGCCATCTACACGCGCTATTTCGAGACTAGGCCCGACGAGGGCATGACCACCAAGGAAGGATCGCGCCATGCGGCGTGAGGGCTCGGCCTTTCAGGGCCTCGGCGTAGTCATGCTCAAGGAGTTGTCAGACCACCTCACCAGCGTGCGCATGCGCGTGCTCGAATGGCTCGTGGTGCTGGTCGCGCTCGCGGCGCTCTACGGCGCCATCCAACAGATCAAGGAAACCACCGCGGAGGATCCATTCCTTTTCCTGCGCCTGTTCACGACCTCGCGTGAGCCGCTGCCGTCTTTCGTCTCCTTCATCTCCTTCCTCGTCCCGATTATGGCGATCGGACTCGGCTTCGACGCCGTCAACAGCGAGTACAACCGGCGCACGCTGTCACGCATCCTCGCCCAACCGATCTATCGGGACGCGCTGCTGTTCGGAAAGTTTCTTGCCGGGCTGGCGACGCTTGCGATCAGCCTGATTAGCCTTTGGCTGCTGGTCATCGGACTGGGCCTGCTCCTGATCGGAATTCCGCCCGGCGCCGAAGAAATCGGCCGCAGCTTTCTCTTCCTCCTGGTCACGATCATCTACTCGGGCGTCTGGCTGGCGCTGGCGATTTTGTTCTCGATTCTGTTCCGCTCGGCTGCGACCGCGGCGCTGGTCGCGCTCGGTCTGTGGCTGTTCATCACTTTTATCTGGCCGGTGCTGGCCGGCGCGGTGGCGCAAATCATCGCGCCGCCGGACCCGCGCTATATCGCGCTCGGATTGCAGACGCCGGCGACGGCGATGGCGGAGCAAGTTCTGGCCCGGCTGTCGCCTTCGACGCTGTTTGCGGAAACCGTGGTGGCGCTGCTCGATCCAACGACGCGATCGCTCGGGCCGATCTATCTGAGCCAGATGCAAGGCGCCGTGCTCGGCGCGCCGCTGCCGATCGGCGAGAGCATCCTGATCGCCTGGCCGCAAACGGTCGGCATGGTGGCGAGTGCCATCCTGCTGTTCGTCATCGGATACGTGATCTTCCAACGCCAGGAAGTGCGCGCCTAAGCGTGATCCCGACGCGAGGGCGGCTCTCTGCCGCCCCGCAGCGCTTCCCTTCTCCGCCGGGTCCGATCGGATGAATCGCGCCGCCCAAGGCGCGTTGCAACGGCGCTCGTGCCATAGTCAAATCCGGCTCAGAGAGAGGGATTCGTGACCGCAATTAAATCCAACATCGACACCGCATCGCCTGAGTTCCGTGCCAACAAAGCGGCAATGGGCGCGCTCATCGCGGAGCTTCAACAGCGCCGCGCCACTGCGGCCGAGGGTGGGCCGGAGCGCTCGCGGGAGCGTCACCTTGCGCGGGGAAAACTCTTGCCGCGCGATCGTGTGATGACGCTGATCGATCCCGGTGCGCCGTTTCTTGAATTGTCGCCGCTCGCGGCCGACGGCATGTACGAGGACCCCATTCGCGCCGCCGGCATCATCACCGGCATCGGCCGGATTTCCGAGCGCGAATGCGTGATCGTCTGCAACGATTCCACGATTAAGGGCGGTACCTACTATCCGATGACGGTGAAGAAACATCTCCGCGCGCAAGAAGTTGCGCGCGAGAACCGGCTGCCATGCATCTATCTGGTCGATTCCGGCGGCGCCAACCTGCCGCAATGGACCGACGTCTTTCCCGACCGCGAGCATTTCGGCCGCATTTTCTACAATCAGGCGACGCTATCGGCCGCGGGCGTCCCGCAGATCGCAGTGGTCATGGGTTCGTGCACCGCGGGCGGCGCCTACGTGCCGGCGATGTCGGACGAAACCATCATCGTGCGTAATCAAGGCACCATCTTCCTCGGCGGTCCGCCGCTGGTGAAGGCGGCAACCGGCGAAGTTGTTTCGGCCGAAGATCTCGGTGGCGCCGACGTGCACGCAAAGAAATCCGGCGTCGCCGATTACTACGCCGAGAATGATCGCCATGCGCTGGCGCTCTGCCGTCGCATCGTCAACAACTTGAACACCAAGAAATCGATCGACATCCCGCTCGCCAAGCCGGTCGAGCCGAAATACGACTCAGGCGAGCTCGACGGCATCGTGCCGGTCGACCTCAAGAAGCAGTTCGACGTGCGCGAGGTGATCGCGCGGCTGGTCGACGGCTCCAAGTTTGACGAGTTCAAGGCGCTGTATGGCTCGACGCTCGTCACCGGCTTCGCGCACATTCACGGCATTCCGGTCGGCATTTTGGGCAACAACGGAATCTTGTTCTCGGAAAGCGCGCTCAAGGCCGCGCATTTCATCGAGCTGTGTTGCCAGCGCCGCGTGCCGCTGCTTTTTCTGCAAAACATCGTCGGCTTCATGGTCGGGCGCGACTACGAGGCCGGCGGCATCGCCAAGGACGGCGCCAAGATGGTGACGGCGGTCGCTTGCGCTCAGGTGCCGAAAATCACGCTCGTCATCGGCGGCTCCTACGGCGCCGGTAATTACGGCATGTGCGGCCGCGCCTACGGCCCGCGATTTCTGTTCACCTGGCCGAACGCGCGCGTGTCGCTGATGGGCTCGGAGCAGGCGGCGAGCGTTCTTGCCACCGTGCGGCGCGACAATATCGAGGCCGCCGGAAAAACCTGGTCCGCCGAGGAGGAAGCGACATTCAAGAAGCCGATTCGCGACCAATTCGATACGGAGAGCAATCCCTATTACGCCACCGCCCGGCTCTGGGACGACGGCATCATTACACCCGCCGAGACGCGCCGCGTGCTGGCTTTATGTTTCTCCGCCGCGCTCAATGCGCCGATCCCGGAGACGCGGTTCGGCGTCTTCAGGATGTGAATTTCGACTTTTATTTCGGCTAAAAAAGTTCAGGCGGATCCATACGAAAGGCGAGTCCATGCCCAAAACCATCGAGCACATCCATTGGCCGGACGCGCCGGATTTGTGGATGCCGTATGCGCCGGCGATCAAGGTCAAAGGCGGAACGACCGTCTACCTTGCCGGCGTTACCGCGGCGCCGGTCTATCATCATCATCCGCATCGGCCGGAGGAATTTGACGCCATGCCGCGCGATATGGCGGGGCAGGCACGGGCGGCGCTGGAAAATCTCAAACGCGGGCTAGAGGCCGTGGGCGCAAGCTTTGCCGATGTGGTCACCGCCGATCGCTTCGTCACCGATCTAACCGACCAGGACGCGCTCAACCGCGTCTGGGCCGAGTATTTTCGCGATGCCAAACCGGCGACGACCACTGTCCAGGTCGTGCGGCTTGCCACCGACCCGCGCTGCCTCGTCGAAATCAACGCGATCGCCGTCGTCGACTGAAGAACGCGGCCGGGCTCGTCAGTTGATTGTGACCGCAAGGACCGGACGTGGTACCTTCCTGGTCCGTCGGAAGACAGAGGAGGTCGGCACAGTGTCGAATGCCAAATACGAGCGCGCCCTTATCGTTGGGGCTGGCTCCGGCTTAAGCGCGTCGATTGCTCGGCTGTTTGCAAAATCCGGCCTCAAGGTGGCGCTCGGCGCGCGCAGCGTGGACGATCTCGCCCCACTCGCCAAGGAAATCGGCGGCCAAACTTTTGCCTGCGATGCGACAAAGCGCGCGGACGTCGCCAAGCTCTTCACCGATCTCGGCGCCGCGTTCGGCGCGCCCGACGTGATCGTCTACAATGCGAGTTTCCGCACGCGCGGCCCGTTTATCGAACTCGATCCCGCGGAGGTCGAGAAAACGCTGATCGTCTCCGCGTTTGCTGGCTTCCTGGTTGCTCAGGAGGCGGTCAAGCGCATGCTGCCGCGCAAGCACGGCGCGATCCTCTTTACCGGTGCGTCGGCGAGCGTGAAGGGCTATGCGCAATCGGCTCCCTTCGCCATGGGGAAGTTCGCGCTGCGCGGCCTCGCGCAGAGCATGGCGCGCGAGCTCTCCCCGCAAGGCATTCACGTCGCCCATGTCGTGATCGACGGCGGTATCCGCAGCACAAGCCGGGCGGACCCGCCGGATAAGCCCGACAGCATGCTCGATCCCGACGCCATCGCCCAAAACTATCTCAATCTTTTGCAGCAGCACCGCAGCGCCTGGGCGTGGGAAATCGAGCTCCGGCCCTGGGTGGAGCGGTTTTGAGTTCGGGCGCGTGCCCCGGCTATAATCGCGCCATGCCGGAAAATTTCGCAACGGCCGCTCTCGTCGCGTTGGCCCTTGTCGTTGCGGCCACGGGCGTGCACGCGCAGACAGTGCATCACAAACGCGAGCAGCGCCGTGCGCCCGAGCCGGCGATTCCCGCCGTGCCCATCGATAAACGCGACAGCGTCGTAAGCGCGACCGGCGCTTTCAATGGGCGGCCCTATTGGGTTGCACTCGCGCAGTGCGGCGGTATCTATTTCAAGCTGAATATTTTCTACACTGATGCCGCGGTGCACGCACGCGTAGTCAAGCCCGACCCCAGAGCCAACGCCGAGTACACCAAGAAACTGCATGAGGCGATTAGGACGGCAACGACTTATTTCAACGGAGCGGAGCGCTTCTTGATGACCGACCGGGGTCTCGAGCGCGCCGATGCGGTCCTCACCTATGACGGCCAATCGCGTGCAACGGGTGAGCGGCTCAAAACCGTCGACGCCGCGCTTGCGGCTGCGAGGTCCTGCCCGGCACTTTATCAAGCCTGCCAGGAAGCGTTTTCCAAGCAGTGCAGCGAACCGCTCGCTCCAACAAGCTGAGCAACCGCTAAAATCGCCGCCGCAACGCGTCGCGCAAGGGGGGAGATTCATGAGATCGATATTCGTAGCCTTGATCGCGGCGGTGCTGCTCGCCCCGCCGCTGGCGAGTGCGCAGGAAACATCGACCGGCGCGGTAAATGAGGCATTCGAGCCAAAAATCGGCGACATCATGGAGCAGCAACAAATTCGCCACATCAAGCTTTGGTTCGCCGGCCGCGGCGGCAATTGGCCGCTGGCCGATTACGAGATCGACAAACTGAAAGAAGGTTTTGACGACGTGAACAGACAGATCGGTGGTGACACGATCGAGAAGGCTGTCGGAGCGCCGATGTCCGCGCTCGGAAAGGCGATCGAGGCCAAGGATCGCGACGCTTTCACGCACGCCTTCGACCGGCTCACCGCCGGCTGCAACAGCTGCCATCACGCGCTTGATCATGCCTTCATTGCGATTCAGCGGCCGGCGTTGCTGCCCTACAGCAATCAGTCTTTTGCACCGCAAAAATAGAGTGCCGCGTCAACGCGCCGCGCTCTTCGTCGCGACACACGGCTGGCACATTTCGAACCGATATCTAGGTCCTGGGTTGACGTTCGCTTTCAGACAGGAGACCCGCCGATGACCTTCCGCGTTTATTCCGGCCCGCGTGGCTCGCAGTCAATCTCTCCGCTGGAGAAGGATCGCCACCTTTACAAGGAGTTCAGCGTCCTCGATGAAGCGATGAGCTGGGCGCGGCATATCAACGATAGCGGCCGTGTCGCGCTACTGATCGAAGGCGATGACGGCACGCGGCTGACCAAACAGCAGATCGTGACCGCTCTGCAAAATGCCGAAGCGATCGAACCGCACAACAACGCCGCATAGTATCGGCGCACCGGCCAGGTCATTGTAGCGTTTGCTACACTCGCCAATCCGCGGTTCACTTGCCCGGCGAATCCCACGGCCGGCGCCGCCAATGCAATGGTAAGCCATAAGACTTGCTCATTACGCGGAAGGAAAGCAAGATAGCTTTCGGCGGCGTCGGCAGATGTCGCCGGCGGAGTGGGGGCCCCTGCCATATGACAGAGACAGCCTTAAGGCTCGATACGTCGGCGCGTGCGGGATTGCCGCTGCCGTCGGGCGTTCGCCCGTTGCGGATTGCCTGGGTCCGCTCCAGCGTTCTGACCTTTTATCACCTTGTCGGGTTGTTGGCGTTGCTGCCCTGGTTCTTCAGTTGGACGGGCGTTGTCTTAGCTCTCCTTGGCCACTACGCGATTGGGGCTCTCGGCATCAGCCTCTGCTATCATCGGTTGTTGACCCATCGGGGTTTTGTTTGTCCGCTTTGGTTGGAGCACGGCCTCGCTATCCTCGGCGTCTGTTGCGTGCAGGATACGCCGACGCGTTGGGTCGCCATTCATCGGAAGCACCATCATTACTCTGATAATGGCGGAGATCCGCACAGCCCGGCCGTCAATTTCTTATGGGGGCACATGGGCTGGCTCTTTCTGGTTAACCGCGAGCTCAATCCGATCGGCATGTTCGATCGTTACGCCCGCGATATTTTGCGTGATCCGTTCTACGCGGCGATGGAGCGCACCTATCTGTATGTCTGGTTGAACCTCCTGTCTTGGCTCGTTTTCTTCGGTGGCGGATTGATGGTTGGATTGATCGCCGGGGAAAGCATCGGGGCCGCCAGTCAGTTCGGCGCGAGCCTCTTGGTATGGGGCGTTTTCGTGCGCACCGTCGTGCATTGGCACGCCACCTGGTCGGTCAATTCCGTCACTCACCGCTGGGGCTACCGAAACTATGAGACCGGCGAGGACAGCCGCAACAATGTCCTGATCGGATTGGTGGCGAACGGCGAGGGCTGGCACAACAATCATCATGCGGATCCCCGCTCGGCCCGGCACGGGCACAAGTGGTGGGAGTTCGATACGACCTACCTTGCCGTGCGCGCGCTTGGAGCGCTCGGCTTGGCGCGAGAGATCGCCGAGCCGTCGGCAAATTTGAACGCAGAGCGGGAAGGCTGACCGAGCGCGGCTTCGGCGATGGCTCAGCTTCGTCAGCTGTCCGCGCTCACCACTTAATACTCGGCAGCGCGGTGAGGTCGGGTATCTGGCGCAGTGGCGCGAGGTCGGCATATTCGTCCGGCATCCGCGCCCGATTGACCCAGAGCGCTTTGAAACCGAACGACACCGCACCCATCACGTCCCAGCGGTTTGATGACACGAACGCGGCGTCTGACGGTCTGACCGCCAACGCGTCGGTGGCGAGCGCGTAGACTTCAGGCCGCGGCTTGTAGAGGCGCCCGGCGTCCACGGAAAGGACGGCGTCAAGGAGCGCGGCGATACCGGCCGCTTCGACTGCGGCGCTGAGCATGCGCGGCGAGCCGTTGGAGAGGATGGCCAGGCGTGCGCCCTGCGTTTTGAGCTCGGCGAGCACAGCGCGCGCGTCCGGAAATGCATCCAGCGTGAGATAGGCATCGAGGAGCTTCGGCCGCAGGCCGCGATCGACCGAGGGCACGCGCGCGAACGCATAATCCAATGCACGCTCGGTCAACGCCCAGAAATCGACGTAGTGTCCGGCGAGCGTCAAGGTCCAGGTGTATTCGAGCTGTTTGGCTCGCCACAGCTCGGAGAAGCGCTCCGCATCTGCCCCGGCCGCGGCGCGATGGCGCGCAATAGCGGCATGGACGTCGAACAGCGTGCCGTAAGCATCGAAAATGTAGGCGCGCGCCATCGCGATCTCCTCGCGGCAATCCAGGGTGACAAAGGCCGTGCCAAGGGGACAATAGGACGACGGAAGGATGATTCGATGAGCCGGCCCGTCGCTTGGTCCAAGACCGTAACCTTTTTCGAGGACGACTGGCACGAGGGCAACGTGCCGATTATGGGCCCGCGCACGCATGCGGCGTGGCTCTGCACGTCGGTATTCGACGGCGCACGCGCCTTCGAAGGCACTGCTCCCGATCTCGACCTGCACTGCGCGCGCGTCAACGAATCCGCCAAAGTCATGTCGCTCAAGCCGCTCGTGCCGGCGGAAACTTGGATAGGCCTCGCGCGCGAGGGCTTGAAGCGTTTCGAGCCGAACGCCGAACTTTACATCCGGCCGATGTACTGGGCCGAAGAAGGGGCGCCCGGAGGCGTGCGGCTCGATCCCGAATCCACCCGCTGGTGCCTCACGATCTATGCCGCGCCGTTTCCAAAGCCAACTGGTGCGGCCATCACGCTGTCGCCATACCGCCGCCCGACACGCGAGACGGCGCTGGTCGACGCCAAAGCGGGGTCGCTCTATCCGAACAACGCGCGCGCGCTCATCGAAGCGCACGGGCGCGGCTTCGACAATTGCCTGTTGTGCGACATGCTGGGCAATATCGCCGAGCTCGGCACCGCCAATATCTTCATGGTCAAGGATGGTGTCGTCTACACGCCGGCTCCGAACGGCACCTTTCTCGCCGGTATCACGCGCGCGCGGGTAATCGCGCTGCTGCGTGAGGCCGGCGCCACCGTGCTCGAGGCGCCGCTGCGCTATTCCGACTTTCAGACGGCCGATGAGATTTTTTCTACCGGCAATTACACCAAGGTGGCGCCGATCGGCCGCATCGACGACCGGAATTTGCAGCCGGGCCCCGTTTACCGCCGGGCGCGCGAGCTGTACTGGGAATACGCGCACGCGACGGCGTGATGGCCTCTATGAGTCGGGGCCCTTTACGGTCAGCAACGACGGAATAGAGCGGCCGCGAATATCGTAGATCCGCGCATAGACTACGCCGTCGCGCACGATATCGAGTAGGACCGGCGCGTCGAGCTTTGCGCAATAGAACTCGCCGAGCATCATGGCGAAGTCGGCGCCTTTCGGATCCCAGAGGGCCAAATATTCCGGACCTAATCCGACCACCGCTGCCGGATGCGGTCCGCAGACTGCGACCGTCCATTTTCCGTCACGGGGAATCTCGCCGCGTTGCGCGAGCAGCGCGCGCAACTGCAACGACGCCTGACGGATCGACAAGCCCCAATAATCGAGCATATAGCGCGGTCGCGCTCCCGCCGCGCCGCCGGCAATATGATTGAAGTGCGTGTATTCGTAGGGATGCAGCCCCACCATCTCAACCATTGGCGAGGCCACGCCGGCGACCAAGAGGATTGCGCCCGCCGCTACTGCGACGCGGCCGTATGACCGGAGGCGAGGCGCAATCCACGCACCGGCAAGACCGCCGAGTACGGCAAAGGGCGGCGTCAAGAACACGAAGTGGCGGATGCCATTGTACATCGCGGGCTGCGTCGCGACGGTGACCAGAACCGGAAACACCGCGGCAAGCACGACCGCCAACAAGGCAGCCCGGCGCCCGGCGAATGGGTCCGGGCGTTCTTCTTCGCCGCGCGCGGTCGCAATGATCGCGCCGATCGTTCCGCAGAACCCCAGCAGCAGCATGAGCTCGGGTAGCGTAAGCGCGACCAGCGTCGGCACGTAGCTGCGCGGCATGTCGGGAACCAGGATCAAACGGCCGTCGAACAACTCGCGCCAGGGCCGCTCGAAAAAATTGGAAAAGTATTCGACCGCCCGAAAGGGATTGAGCGGCGAGACGACCGACCATGGCCAAACAAGACCCATGACCAGATAAGCGAGAACGGCGCCCGGAATGAACGCGGTGAGGAATGACGCCCATTCGCCGAGAGCCGGTTTGATGCCGCTCCGGCGCGATCGCACCACGAGAATGAGCAGCAGCGGCACGAACGCGTTGACGATCGCAAAGCCGCCCATGACCCGCGAGCCGACCGCCAGCCCAACGCCGATGCCGCATAGCGCCACCGTCGCCGGGTTCGCGTGCGGATATTCCTCGAGCGCACGCACGACACCGAGGAGCGCAATCACCATGGCCACCGCGAACGGCGCGTCCTTGGCGTTCATGAACATGTGACCGTAATAAAGCGGACAGGTCGCGAGCAAGACCAGCGCGAGCAGACCGGCAAACGGGCCGCCGAGTCGACGCCCCAACCGCCAAGTGAAAAACAGGCCAACGAGGCCGACGGTGGCGCCGACGAAGCGTCGCGTCTCGAAAGGGCCGAACGGCAGAATTTTTGCGGAAAGCGTCGCGAGAAGATCGAAGCCGCCGCCATACATGTACAGATTGACGAACGACAGCGCCCGTTTGTCGGCAAAGCCGGACCCATAGAGCGAGACGAGCAGGTTGCCGTATTGCGAATGGGTGTGGTCGTCCCAGCCGAGGCCGTAATCGCTGAAGGTAAAGGCTGCAAGCGCCGCAATGACAACCAGCGTTGCGATCGCGAGCGCATCGAGCCAGCGCGTGGCGGCGGTGGTCTCAGGCAAACGGATCGGCCTTACCGCAGGAACAAGCGCGATCGGCCGGCGCGGGGCTGCGCGCTTGGTCGGAAGATTCAGCACATGATTTTCATTGCATCACGGGCAATGCCTCACGGTGCCGATTGATCAGGCGGTTTCGCGGCGTGGAGGAACGGTGTTCACCGCAAAAGCGGGACCAAAAGGTCCCGCTCATTTACGCTCATCGCCGCGAAAAGCGCTACTTCATCGCCGCTTCGTACATCTCGGCCACGTGGTCCCAATTCACCAAATGATCGAGGAACGCCTTGAGGTAGTCCGGCCGCCGATTGCGATAATCGATGTAGTAGGAATGCTCCCACACATCGCAGCCGAGGATTGGCGTGGCGCCGTGTACGAGCGGGTTTTCGCCGTTCGGCGTTTTCATCACCGTGATCTTGCCGTCCTTCACCGCAAGCCAGCACCAGCCGGAGCCGAACTGGGTGACGCCGGCCTGGACGAAATCTTCCTTCAACTTGGCAATGGGGCCGATGTCGGTGGTGATCTGCTTTTCGAGTTTCCCGGGCAGCTTGTCGCCACCGCCGCCTTTCTTCATCCATTTCCAAAAGTGGATATGATTGTAATGCTGGCCGGCATTGTTGAAGAGAGGCTGGTTCTTGCCGAACGTGCCCTTCAGCACTTCCTCGACCGGCTTGTTCTCCCACTCCGTGCCCTTGGCCAGATTGTTTCCGGCGGTCACGTAAGCCTGATGATGCTTGTCGTGGTGGAATTCGAGCGTCTCGCGAGACATATGCGGGGTAAGGGCGTCGTAGGCGTAAGGCAGATCGGGTAGGGTGAATGCCATTGGTCTACTCCTCAATGTGAAACCGGAAACGGAAGGCTATGCGGACGCGTCCATAAAACAGCCGAGCCAGAACAAGGTTTCCTTTAAATAGGCTTAACGGGCGCGCTTCGGCAATGTCCTCCACGTCGCGGGCGTCGAGCCGACGCGGCGTGAGCGCGTAAGAAGCGTCGATTCTTTAAGCGTTGCAACGAATTATCGGCCGTCTCCGTTGCGCCAAAATCGCGCTCCATCAGGGCCCAAAACACCTGCGCCCGCAGGTGCTTGGCGGCTGTCTCGCCGTGCGGCGCGGCTATTTAAGTTCTTGCGCCATCGCCGGATGGGGGCCAAAATAGTTTGTTGTCGCTACCGGCGTTTGGCCGGAGCGGAGGACGGGCGTTATGCCGCTGTTTTTGTTGCTTTTGGGCGTATTGACGACGGTCGCTGGCTTGGTTCTCGTCGGGTCAGGCGTGGCGATCCGCGATGGCACATTCGATACCGAGGTCCTAACCCCCGGCACGATCGCGGCCGTCGGCGGGCTTCTCCTCATAGGACTGGGACTTGCCGTTCGCGAGCTGCGGCGCATCGAACGAGCGTTGGCGGTGCGGCCAATGCCGCGTCTCGCTCGCACCGGCGAAGCGGCTGCTACCCCCGCAGTAGATGCTTCGGACGTGGCGGTGAGCATTCCATTTCCGCCCAGGCCGAAGTCCAATCCGCAACTGGCATCTGCTGATGCAGCTGCCGCGCCGGCTCCGGCGGCAACCGAGGACGTGGCATTTGAACGCTTGCGGGCAAAATTCCCGACTCTTGCGCGGGTCGAAAACGGTCCAATCGTCGAGGGCGGCGACGTAGCATTGACGCCGCACCCGCCGCTTGGGGTAGAGGAAAACGTTGCGGACTTGAGAAGCGCGGCGGCCGCCGGCCGCGCCGCGAATGGCGCTGCCGGGCCAGCTCAACTCGTGCCGCGGCTCGACGTCAAGCCGAGCGCACCGGCCTCGCCCGGCAAAGCGAAGGTGTCGGTGTTCAACGCTTTCTGGCCTGCCGCGCCAAGGCGGGACGGCCACGCGGCGCCGGCCCGCGTTGCCGCTCCGGTGCCACCGCCCGTCTCCGAGCCTGAGGTTCCCGCTTCCGTCTCTGCGGCCGGGGAGGCCCCGGTCTCGGTCCTCAAATCCGGCGTCGTCGAAGGCATGGCCTACACGCTCTACTCGGACGGATCGATCGAGGCGCAGCTTCCGCAGGGCACGCTGAGATTCGGCTCGATCACGGCGCTGCGCAATCACATCGAGAGCACTGCGTAAGTTCGGCCGGCCTTTTGCTTGCAAACGGATCGCGTGTCGCTGTCCTCGGCGGCCCCCGCTAACGTGGTTATTTTTGTCGGATCTACGCCATTCCTTTCGGCGAAATTGACGGTCAGCAAGTTTAGCGCCGCGAAATTCTGTATATTGCCAGGATAATTCTTGGGTATTCATGCTCTGCCGCCATTTATTGCTTTAATAAATTCCCGCAGTGTTCTATCTTAAACTTGTTCGCAAGTAGCCGCGGGGAACTGCGCAGAAACGCGGCGACGTATCTGGCGCGGGGGCGCGGTTGCTCTTGAGACATCAGGCTCAACATGGCTGAGAATTCCGGCGAGAGCAGTTACATTCAACTGACCGCGAATATCGTCTCCGCCTACGTAAGCAACAACACGGTTTCCAGCGCCGAAATCCCGAGTCTGATTAGTCAAGTATACTCCGCACTCGCTCGGATCTCGGGTGGGCAAGTGGCGGCCCCGGCAGAGCCGCTTAAGCCGGCTGTTCCGGTCAAGCGTTCCATCACCGCCGAGTTCCTCGTCTGCCTCGAAGACGGCAAGAAGTTCAAATCGCTCAAACGACATCTGCGCACCCAGTACGATATGACGCCCGACCAATATCGCGCGAAGTGGAGTTTGCCTCCCGACTATCCCATGGTTGCACCCAATTACGCGGCGGCGCGATCGCAGCTTGCCAAACAGATGGGGCTCGGCCAGCAGCGGCGTCGCCGCCGGTAACGGCGGCTCACGTACTTTCCTGATCAGCGCTGCAGCACGCCGATCAGGCGGTTTGCAAAGCTGAGCCGCTCCGTCATCACTCTAATGACATAAGCGAGCAGGGCCTGGCTGATCGCCGGGTGCTCGCGTTTGATGCGGTCGAAAGCGTCCGCGTCGAGCTCGTAAAGGACGCTCGCGGCCTCGGCCTGGATCGTCGCGCTGCGCGGGCTTCTGGTTATCAGGCCCATTTCGCCGACCGTCGTATGCCGACCAAGGCTGCGCACGCGCGTGGTCCGTCCTTCGGGCAGATCGACGATGATGCCAACACGGCCATCGAGGATGAAATGCATCGAGGCCGCCGGTTCGCCTTGTTTGGCGATGATGTCGCCGGACTGGACTTCAAGGCGCCGGCAATATTCGGCCAAACTATTGGCGAGCTGAGCGTCGCCGAGAGCTTCGGACAACCAGGCGCGCAACGATCGCGAATCGGAGACTTTGGCGCGGTGCATCTCGATGATCGCCTGCTCGCAGGATTCCAGCGCCCGATCCAGATCGATTGCGACGGTGACGTCATCGGCAATGAATCTGGCGTTACGAAATACCCGCTTCAGTTCCGGCGTGAGGTTGACGAGAACAATTTGGGCGCCGGCTTCGGTAGCCGCCTGCTTGATCTGCGCGAAGCTTTGCGTCGCCGATGAATCGATGCCGGTCACGCGGTGAAAATCAAAAATCAGAAAGCGACATCCCCGTTGCCGCGCGAGCAGCGCCTTGACGTGCTGATAAAGCCGATTGGTCGATCCGAAGAACAAGTAGCTCTGCAGCGCCATACCCTGAATTTCCTGGCCGTGATCGGCCAGGAGAGATTGCTCCTGCGGTCCACGATCGAGCGAAGAGCGGTATTCCGAACCGTCGAAGCTGAACTTGATCGCGTTCACGCGGCTTACGCTAAGCGCAAAGGTCGCGCATCCGATCACGACGCCGGTCAGGATGCCGGCAATAAAACCCCAGTTGATAATGAGGAGCGCGATAGCGATCAGCGACAAGTAATCGATACGCTGCAATTGCCGGGCGGACTGGATCAGCCATTGATAAACCAGGCCGGCGCCAAGAAGGAACAACAGGCCGGCGAGGACGTATTTCGGCACATAACCGAGGAATGAAAGATCGGCAACGAGTAAGGCGGCCGAAATCACCGCGACAGTCAGACCAGATATCCGGCTGGTCGCGCCTGCCGTGCGGACAAGGATAGAGCGGCTTAGCGAGGTGCAGTTCACATATCCGCCGAGTGCTGCGGTCGCGATGTTAGCCAGCCCAAGCACTTTCAGGTCGCGATCGATATTGGCCTCGGTGCGGGTGGCGATTTCGATGCCGGTCGTGTTGAGGAGCAAGTTGATGACGGTGACGAACATGACGGCCACCAGATCGCCGGCGAGTGGGGGCAGTGCCGTCCAGGGAAAGCTGCGAAGGGTAGTCGGCTGCCAGGGCGAGATCAGTCCCGCCGCCGGCTGCGACCCGAACATCCACCCCTGGGCTTGCGCCTC
>JBEKSB010000002.1:0-48108 GCA_049517455.1 Xanthobacteraceae bacterium | reverse complement strand
TCGGCCTTTCGCTTGGTTTCTTCGTCGTGTTTGCGGCGCTCTTCTTCATCGCGTTTGCGGGCTTCTGCTTTTGCTCGCTCGGTCCGGTCAGCTTCTTCGCGGCTATGGCGAATGCGGGCTTCTTCTTCGGCGATCTTTCGTTCTTCCGCCTCGCGCAGGCGAGCGTCAGCGAGCGCGTGCGCCCGCGCGCTGCGTTCTTCCTCCGTGAGTGTGCGCAGCACGACTCCGGACGGTTTCGGGGAAGGGGGAACTGAGACCGCGGGCGCCGGTGTTATGCCTGCAGGCGTGGGCGGCGGGGCTTTGGCAGTCGTGATCCCGCGCTTGGGCGGCGCCACGGGCGCTATAGTCTCTTGCCTAACCTCTCCCGGACCGGCGGCGCGGCGCTTCACCTTCTCGACCACGACCGCCTTGCTGCGACCATGGCTGAAGCTCTGGCGCACGACGCCCTGTTCGACGCCGCCGCGCTTCAGTGTCAGCGTCTTCGTCGAACTTACGCTCAGCTTTTCGCCAATATTCTTGGTCGTCTCGGTCATACGCATCATGTCCCCGGCCGGCTTAAGTTCGGCGCAGCCTTTCCGGCCTGATTGTGCTGATCGCCGGTCCGAAACCGTTCAAGGCGCTTGCAACGCGCCAGAACGGTTTCGCTCGCGGGACCGGCGAGCAGCGCTGCATGTACCACATTTGGGCGGTTCAATGCCAAATCCAATTGCGCCGAGGCGAGGAATCCAATCACAAGGGGCGTTTCGCCCGATCGCCGGCGCATAACCGCATTGAGCTTACGGGTCCCTTCGGAAGAAGCCTCGGCCGCGTGCAAAAGAGCCACGACCTTCTCGCGGGCGAGGGCCGTTTCGGTCTTGGCGAAGCCCGCCGCGACCAGTCCGGCCTTGCCGGCGACGGCTAACGCATCGAGGACCGCTCGTTCGAGGAGCTTTTCGGTGCTGTCGACGAAATGCGACGGCAGGCGAACTTCTCGCTTGAACCCCCTGGCGAAGGCTTTGCGCTTGATCGCCTCATCGAGGGCATCGCGCGTGGCGGTAATCCAAATACCGCGCCCCGGTAGCTTATTTTTGACGTCGGGTACCGCCTCACCGTCCGGCCCGACGACGAACCGGATCAGCTCGGATACGGGCTGGACCGTGCGTGTGGCAGCGCACAGCCGTGCGCGTTCACGGGCGCGCGGTCCGCTATCGAGCTCGACGGCCAGTTCGGCATCTTGGGTGTCGGCGATCATGCGTTCGTGGCTTCCCTCAGGCCTGCACCTCGGCGACCGGGGCTTCCTCAACGGGAGGCGGAGCGAGATCGGCCTCATTGACCCAGCCCGCTTTCAGACGCGCCTGCATGACGAGTCCCTCGGCCTCCTCGCGCGAAAGATCGAAACCGTCGAGAATGCCGGCTTCCCGCACAGTCTCGCCGTCCTTGCGTTCGGTCCAGCCCACGAGGTCATCGGTTGCGCACCCGGCAAGGTCCTCGACCGTCTTGACGCCGTTCTCGCCGAAGCGGACCAGCATCGCAGTGGTGACACCCGGAACGTCGTTGAGTTCATCCGCGACGCCGAGCTCTTTCCGCTTCGCATCCAGCTCGGCCTCAATTTTTGCCAGATAATCGCGGGCGCGGGTCTGCAGTTCGCCCGCGGTATCCTCGTCGAAGCCTTCGATGCCGGCGATCTCCTTGGTATCCACCAACGCGAGTTCCTCGACCGAGGTGAAGCCCTCGGAGGCTAGCAATTGTCCGATCACCTCATCGACGTTGAGCGAGTCAATGAATATGCGCGTGCGATTTTCGAATTCGGCCTGGCGGCGTTCCGATTCTTCCTGTTCGGTCAGGATATCGATGTCCCAGCCGGTGAGCTGGGAGGCCAATCGCACGTTCTGGCCGCGCCGGCCGATCGCGAGCGAGAGCTGCTGATCAGGGACAACCACCTCGATGCGCTCGCGCTCTTCGTCGAGCACCACTTTGGCGACCTCGGCAGGCGCCAACGCATTGACGACAAAAGTGGCGATGTCCTGCGACCACGGGATGATGTCGATCTTCTCACCCTGCAGCTCATTGACAACGGCCTGCACCCGCGAGCCGCGCATGCCGACGCAGGCGCCGACCGGATCGACTGAGGAATCGCGCGAGACGACCGCGATCTTGGCCCGAGAACCGGGATCGCGCGCGACCGCCTTCACTTCGACGATGCCGTCGTAGATTTCCGGCACTTCCTGCGCGAACAGCTTGGACATGAATTGCGGGTGCGTGCGCGAGAGGAAGATTTGCGGCCCACGCTGCTCGCGGCGAACGTCGTAGATGTAGGCGCGAACGCGATCGCCGTTGCGGAATACCTCGCGCGGCAGCATTTCATCGCGCCGCACGATCGCTTCGCCGCGGCCGAGATCGACCACCACGTTGCCGTACTCGACGCGCTTGACGATACCGTTGACGATGTCGCCGATCCGATCCTTGTACTCGTCGTATTGTCGGTCGCGCTCGGCCTCGCGCACTTTCTGTACGATCACCTGCTTCGCAGATTGCGCGGCGATGCGGCCGAATTCGAGCGGCGGCAGCGGGTCGGCGATGGTGTCGCCGATCTGCGCAGCCGGGTGGCGCCGGCGCGCATCCTCAAGGCTGATGTGGGATGCGGGGTTTTCCACCGTCTCCACCACCAACATATGGCGGGACAGATGCAGCTCGCCGCTTTTCGGATCGATCTCCGCGCGCACTTCGGTCTCGCTGCCATATCGCGAGCGAGCGGCCTTGGCGATCGCATCCTCCATGGCGCTGAGCACGATCTTGCGATCGATCGCCTTTTCCCGGGCGACCGCGTCCGCGATCTGTAAGAGCTCGAGTTTGTTGGCGCTAACTGTCGCCATCTATCAGTCTCCCTTGCGTTGGGTTACGCGCCGGCGCTGTTCCGGCGCGGCGCCTAGCTGTCGCTGTTGGTGCGGTTCATGCACGTTGTTTGCTCGCCCGTGGGCTGTGCGTTCTTCAAGCTTGCCGCCGCGTTTACTTCGCCGCAGCGATTCGGAAATGAGCGTATCGGTGAGAACGAGCCTTGCTTCCATCATATCGTCGATCTGCAGCAGGATTTCCGGATTTTCGCCGCCGTCCCGCTCGCCGAAGCGAAGGCGCACGCATTCGCCTTCCGTGCCGATGAGCTCGCCGCGGAAGCGCCGGCGGCCGTTGACGAGAACGAGCGTTTCTATCTGCGCGACGTGGCCGGCATATCGATTGAAATCCGAAAGCCGCACCAGCGGCCGGTCGATGCCCGGTGAAGATATCTCCAGGCGATAAGCGCTTTCGATGGGGTCGCTGGCGTCGAGCACCGGCGAAAGCGCACGCGAGGCAGCTTCGCAGTCCTCGATAGCCATCGCGCCGTCCGGCCGCTCGGCCATGATTTGAACGGTGCAGCCGGCAGCGCCCGAAACCCGCACCCGCACCAGCCGATAGCCAAGCTCGGCAAGTACCGGCTCGGCGATCGCAGCGACACGCGCCGCTCGTCCCGGCTCGGTGATGAGCCGCGGCTCTTCGGCAAAGGCTGTCGGCCTGTCGTCCATGCTATTCGCGACGTTGTCCTGCACATGCGTCCGGCAGAGAACCGTCGGGCCTCAGGTAATAAAAAAGAGCGGGTCCCGGGGGGCCCACTCTCAAAACCGTTCGGATTCAACCGATCGTTATGAGGTATCCATGACGGACCCGGCGAATATAGCGTTTTTTCAGGGCGTTGCAAGGGCGCCAAGCTGGGCGCCGCGCGGCATCAGGGTGGGCGCTGCGCCGTATTGCAAGGGTTCGTTCAGACTTACCGATTAATTGTCTCGCGCGGGCACCGTGCAATTTGTCAAATTAATGGATTCGAGGATGGGTGCCACCCTCTCGTTGATCTCCGAGCTTGAAGAAGTCGTTCAGCACGGCTCGCGTGAGAAGCGGGTTGAGACGCTGCAGCGTATCACGGCCCTCTTCCTTGATGGTGCCAGCCGCTACAGCGACGAGCACGTCGACCTCTTTGACGATGTCTTCGGGCTGCTCATCGATGAGATCGAGACCAAGGCGCGCGCCGAGCTCTCGAACCGTCTCGCGCCCGTGAGCAATGCGCCGGCCAAAGTGCTTCGCAAGCTCGCCAACGACGACGACATCACTGTCGCCGGGCCCGTGCTGAAGCTCGCGCCGCGGCTGGCGGAAGCCGATCTCATCGATGTGGCGAGCACCAAGGGTCAAGCCCATCTGCACGCTATCTCGGCGCGTCGCGCGCTGGGTGAAGCGGTCACGGATGTGCTCGTGCGACGCGGCAATCGCGACGTCGCCCGCCGTGTCGCCGATAACCGTAGCGCCCGCATCTCGGAGAAAGGCTTTTACGGCCTCGTCAAGCGCGCCGAGGAGGATGGAATCCTGGCCGAGAAGGTCGGATTGCGGCCTGATATTCCCGCGCCGATGTTTCGAGATCTGTTGACGAAAGCGACTGCGGTCGTACACCGGCGGCTCATCGCCTCGGCGACACCTGAGGTGAGGGCGGCGATCTGCGATGTGCTGGCGAAGGTCTCCAAGGAAGTCAGCGCCCGGGTCGGTCCGCGTGACTATCGCGCCGCGCAACGCGTCGTGCTGAACCTCGATCGGGCGAACCGATTGGACGAAACGGTCCTGACGTCGTTCTGCAATGAGGGCAAATACGAAGAGACGGTAGTGGGACTTGCCGCGCTCGCCAAGGTGCCGATCAAAATCGCCGACCGGCTAATGGCCGGCGATCGGCCCGATCCGGTGCTGATCTTGTGCAAGGCCGCCGGTCTAAACTGGCCGGCGGTGAAAGCGCTCATCCTCGCGCGTCCTGATGGAGCCGGCACGTCCGCGCAGGGTCTCGAGGCGGCCTTCGCCAATTATGGAAGGCTTTCGGCCTCCACCGCGCGCCGCGTGGTCCGCTTCTGGCAGGTGCGGCAAAACCAGTAACGCCGGGCGCGCCGGGGGTATTCACAGCCGTCGGAAAATCAGAAAGCACGGTGGCCGCGCTTCTCGCGCCGCCTTCGCGTGGTAGCGCGTGCCGACGAAATCGGGCCAGGCTTTTCGCCAATCGCCGGCACATTGCGCGGTCCACTCGAAATCAACCGATTGCATGAAATGCCGCAATGTCCAGGCCGCGTAATCGGCAACATCGGTCACGAAGCGCAACTCGCCACCGCGGCGCAGGATGCGGGCGAACTGCGCGATCGTCCGATCCTGAACAAAGCGCCGCTTCCAATGGCGCCGTTTTGGCCAGGGATCCGGGTGGATCAGGTCGATGCGCTCCAACGACGCGTCAGGCAGCCACCCAATCAGGCTTGTGGCGTCGTCGAAGTGCAAACGGATGTTTTGCAGATTCTCGTCTTCGATCGCCGCGAGCGCCTTGGCCATGCCATTGACGAAGGGCTCGACGCCGATGAACCCGCTCCGCGGTCGCGCTTGGGCCTGCGCGATCATGTTCTCACCGCCGCCAAAGCCGATCTCGAGCTGAACCTCGGTTACCGGCACTGAAAACAGCGCGCTCAGCTCGGCCGGAGCTGGGTGGGCAAGGTCCACCGCTAGGCGCGGCAGCAACGTGTTAATAAGTTCCGCCTGCCGCTTGCGCAGCTTGTGACCTTTGCGCCGGCCGAAGAAGGCGCGCGCGTGTTGACCGCCGGAATCCATCGAAGTCGTCGCCGCATTCGGCCGGAGCAGCACAGCCGGGCGATGTCAGAATATCTTCAATGCGCCTGATCGGGCGAGGGATTTTGCATTGCCTTTTCATGCTGCTTGGCAGCATGACGGCCGACTAGACAACCGGCGGCGGCGCCTAACACGGCGTGATGGCCGGCATAATGCCCGGCGATGCCGCCGACCACCGCTCCCTTGATGCAACCCTTTGCATCAGCGGGGATCGTCGTGGCCGCAGACGCCACGATCACCGCGAGACCAGCGAACATTGCCCTCATGTCAGTCGACTCCATTCGGCGTTGCGCCAATCGGCACAGGGCCAATTCGTGCCGCCCGCCAATGTGGGTTGAGCCGACAACAAATCAAGGCACGGCGGATTGTTGAAATCCGCCGTGCCGATTCAGGGCGTTAAAGAGCGAGTGCTCAGCGCAGGCTGCGCTTGAGCGCGTCGGCAAGGTCGGTCCGCTCCCAGGAAAAGCCGCCGTCCTTTTCCGGCGCACGGCCGAAATGGCCGTAGGCGGAGGTGCGGCGATAGATCGGCCGATTGAGCTTCAGCGCCCGCCGAATGTTGGTCGGACGCAAGGGGAACAGCTCGGGAAGAAGCTTCTGCAGTTTCGCCTCGTCGACCTTGCCGGTGCCGTGCGTATCCACATAAACCGACATCGGATCGGCGACCCCGATCGCGTAGGCAATCTGGATGGTGCAGCTCTCGGCGAGACCGGCGGCGACCACGTTTTTGGCGAGGTAACGCGCCGCATAGGCGGCCGAACGATCGACTTTGGTTGGGTCTTTGCCGGAGAAGGCGCCGCCACCATGCGGTGCGTAGCCACCATAAGTATCGACGATGATCTTGCGGCCGGTGAGACCGCAGTCGCCGTCGGGGCCTCCAATGACGAAACTCCCGGTTGGATTGACCAGGAAATCGCTCGGCTTCTTCGGCATCCAGCCTTCCGGCAGTGCCGATTCGACCGCTTCGCCGATCATGTCTTTGACCATGCCCGGCGTATATTTTTTGCCGTTGCGGGTCTGCGCGTTGTGCTGCGTCGACACCACGACCTTGGTGCAGCCAACAGGTTGGCCGTCGACGTATTTCACCGTCACCTGGCTCTTGGCATCGGGCTGAAGATCAAACAGCGCGCCGGAGCGGCGCTTATCCGACAGCACCTTGAGGATCTTATGCGCGAAGTAGATCGGCGCGGGCATGAACGAGCCCTTTTCGTAAACCTCGCTCTCGTTGCAGGCGAAGCCGAACATCATGCCCTGGTCGCCGGCGCCTTCTTCATCGCCGCCCTTTTTCTTCTTGGCGTCAACACCCATGGCGATGTCGGGCGACTGTCCATGCAACAGCACTTCGACATCGGCGCCGTAGTAGGAAAATCCATCTTGGTCGTAGCCGATATCCTTCACGACGCCGCGCGCAATTTCCGTGATCATCTCGCGATTCACGACCGCCTTTTCGCCGTGCTTGTGGAACAGCGGAGCCTGACCGCGTCCCTCGCCGGCGACGACGATCTTGTTTGTCGTGCACAGGGTCTCGCAGCCGAGCCTCGTATTTACTTTGCTTTCGTCGGCAATGCCGAGCTTGATATCGTTCTCAAGGAACGCATCAAGTATCGCATCAGAGATTTGGTCGCAGACCTTGTCCGGATGTCCTTCCGAGACCGACTCACTCGTGAACAGATAGTTTGTACGTTGCACCGCGAAACACTCCCCTCATAAAGCTGGCCCCGTACCCTCGGGCCTTATTCGGCTCGACCGCCGGCCGGAGGCCGCGCTAACCGTGACAGGTTGTTGCAGCGTCGCTCCGCGCGGTCAAGATGTGGGCTAAACGTGGGCGATAGTCTTCGCTCGTCGTGAGCCCGCGCTGAAAAACGCTTGTCAGTGTTTATCGCTGAGAGCGATTTGCTCGACGAGGTCGACGATACGCCGCCGCAACTTGGAGTCAGAGATACGCATGAAAGCCTTGGTGAGGGCTAAGCCGTCCGACGTGGCGAGAAAATCGGAGACGTAGGCGGGCGAGGGCGCTTCGGTAAATCCCTCCGCGCGCGGCGCCGTCCCAACCGTCGGCGCGCCATCGAAAAAAAACGACACCGGAACCTGCAGGATTTGCGAGATCTGCTGCAAGCGGCTCGCGCCAATGCGGTTGGTACCCTTTTCGTATTTCTGCACCTGTTGGAACGTCAGGCCGAGGCTATTCCCAAGCTTCTCCTGGCTCATCGCAAGCATCATGCGCCGCATGCGCACGCGACTACCGACATGCTTGTCAATTGGGTTAGGTGCCTTTTTGGCAATCATCAACGCGGTCTCCTGTGCCGCACCTATTTACCGTAATTGTTTTAGATATCAAATATGCGCCGACTAATTATCATGCACTTGTGCGGTTTCATCGCGATTCTTCCACATTAAATAGGGCGGAATACAGTTAGTTATAATATTAACGAGTAATTTTCGAGTCTGTATTTTGCGCGGGATAGTTGAAATCGAGATGCATAATACATCCGACGGTCGTTATCACACGTCTTGAAGCGTGTCCGCCGCACCGAATTACCGATCTGAATTAGAATAAAATTTCAGTGTGCGGAAAACGCTAGATTTTCGATATATTCGGCTGCAGTCGCCGGCGAATAAGTGCAAGCAGCGAGACAACCACCACCAGAGCGGTCGGGGCGTCACCGACGCGGGCGTAGATTGGGATGCTGACCGGTTGGGGCAGCGGCGAGTCGATCACGCCCTCGCTGCCGAGCGGTAATGAATTGATGATCCGTCCGAGCGGATCGACGACGGCGGAAATGCCGGAATTGGCGGCGCGGACCAGCGGAAGGCCCTCTTCGATGGCGCGCACGCGCGCCTGTTGCAAATGTTGGTAAGGGCCGCTCGAAATCCCGAACCAGCCGTCATTGGTGACATTGACGATCCAGCCCGGTCGCCGGCCTTTGGGCATCACTTCGCCCGGAAACACGATCTCATAGCAAATAAGGGGCAGCGCGAGCGGAGCGCCAGGGACAGAGATGAGCCTTCGGCGGTCGCCGGCCAGAAAACCGCCACGCTGCTTGGTGAGCTGCTGCAGGCCCAGACTTTCAAGGAAGCGCTGGAACGGAAGATATTCACCGAAAGGGACGAGATGGACTTTGTCGTAAAGCGACACCATCGAGCCGTCGTGGTCGATAACGTAGATCGAATTGTAAGCCGTGGGTTCGGTGGGATTGGTCGGTTCACCCAATCGCACGGCGCCGGTGATCAGTACGGTGCCTTCCCGCAGCAACTGCGAAATTTGGGCGAGTGCGTCAGGTTCGCGCGCGAGGAAAAATGGAAAAGCCGATTCCGGCCAGATCAAATGCGTGGCGTCTCGCACGCCGAGCGACTGCGGGCCGGACGGGCGGTTGGACAATGCGATGTAGCGGTCCATGACTTGCTGCTTGGCCGCATAGTTAAACCGGACATCCTGCTGCAGATTCGGTTGCATGATGCGCAGGTACACGCCATCGACCAACCTCGTCGGCGTGCGGGCAAGCCGGAACGCACCGAAGCCGCCCAGGCCCGCGAGAACGACGATACCAAGAACGAGCGGCAGCCACGCCCAGCGGGTTTCGGCGCGGTCGTCCGCCAGCGTGGCTGGGCTCGCGAAAACAACCACGGCGATGAAGGTAAGGCCCCAGATGCCGATGACCGAAGCGCCTTGCGCCAGTGCCAGGGGTGAAGTGAGCGCGTAGCCGAAGGTGTTCCATGGGAAGCCGGTCAGTACATGGCCACGCAACCATTCGGCCGCGGTGAGTGCGACACCCAAAGCCACGATGCGCATGGCCCCGCGCGTCCACAGGAGGCGCGCCAACGCGACGCCGAACGCGATGAAAATCGCCAGCCCCGCCGGCAGGCCCACCACGGCAATCGGCAGCAGCCATCCAAAGGTCGGGGCATCGACGAGGAAGGCATAGCCGATCCAATAAAGGCCGGCGAGAAAGTAGCCGAAGCCGAACCACCAACCCGTGGTCGCGGCCCCCGTTACCCCGCGCCAACTTCCGCTTCCGGCGCCGTCGATCAGCCAGACCAGCGTCGGAAAAGTGAGAAACAGGAGCAGCCAGACGTTGAACGGCGCCATTGCCAGCGCTGATAGCGCGCCTGCGGCAAAAGCAATGAGCCAGCGCCGCCATCCATAGGACAATACGATTGCGTTGATCAGGGCCCTCGGCGTCACGGCGGCGGCTGAGAGTTCGGGGTTGGCCGCCCGGCCTCGTCACGTGGCTGCGACGGTCGTGACACCGGCGGCTTCAATGGCGCCGGCAACTCGCGTGCCCCACCGGGCCTGCGGTCCTTACTGCGATAGATTTTGACTCTCTTGACTCGGCGCGGGTCGGCGTCAAGCACCTCGGCCTCAAAGGAGGCGGGCCCGGGCACCAGTTCGCCGCGTACTGGCACGTGGCCCGCTCGCATGACCAGGTATCCGCCGAGCGTATCGACATCATGCGCGGCTTCGCCGACGTCGAACTCCTCGCCAATCATGGCGCGCACGTCGTCGAGACTGGCGCGGCCGATGGCCAGGAACGAGCCGTCGCTTTGTCGTATCACCGCCGGGGTTTCGGCCTCATCATGCTCGTCGGCGATATCGCCAACGATAAGCTCGACCAAATCCTCGATCGAGACCAGCCCGTCGCTGCCGCCGTATTCGTCGATGATGAGAGCGAGGTGAATGCGCGTCGCCTGCATCTTGGCAAGCAGATCGAGTGCCGGCATGGACGGCGGCGCATAGAGGATTTCACGGACGATTTTGGCCGCCGTCAGCGGCATGGAAAGATCAATCTTGGCAAGATCGAGAGCGGTAGCCGGAAGTTGCTCTGGTTCGCCGGCGGCGTGATCCACCGCTGCACGCGCGGCCATGAACGCGAGCAGATCGCGGATATGCACCATGCCGATCGGATCATCGAGCGTGTCGTTGTAGACCACGAGCCGCGAATGGCCGGCGCCGGCAAACACCATGACGAGTTCGCCGATGGCGATGTCTTGCTGCACGGCGACGATGTCGGCGCGCGGTACCATGACGCTCTCGATCCGGCATTCGCGCAGACCGAGAATATTCTTGAGCATCGCCGCCTCTACGGGCGAGAAACCCGATTCGGGCTGCTCGCCCGTGAGGACGAGTTCAAGGTCGGCACGCGTCGCCGCGGCCTTCCAACCAAACAGGATGCGCATGACCCGCGCGAGCCATCCCTCACTCAGCTCGCCGGATTCCGGCAAGACCATGGGAAGGCCGCGATGTTCGATCTCGTTCTGCTCGCTGCGCGTCGGAGATTGGGTCATAGCCTCGGATATCTCGAGTCAGGCCTTGCCGGACCGCAGATACGGATCGGGAATCGCAAGGCGATGAAGGATGTCGCGCTCAATCCGCTCCATTGTCTCGGCGTCCTTTTTCCGCACGTGATCGTATCCCAGGAGGTGCAGGAAACCGTGCACGGCAAGGTGGGCAACATGATGGGCGAACGGCTTGTGTTCGGCGCGGGCTTCCGCCGCGACGGTTTCGTAGGCTAACACGATGTCGCCAATGAGCGACGGTTCGCCCCCGGCGCGGATCGTCGGAAATGACAACACGTTGGTGGCGGCGTCCACACCGCGCCAAGTGCGGTTGAGCAAGCGGATTGCCGAATCATCAGTTAGAACGATAGCAAGCTCGGCGCTGGGTGTTGACAGCATCGCGGCAGCCTCGGCGATGGCACGGCGAGTGACCGATTTGACGGCTGCTTCCTCTTTCCAGAGATCGGATTCGACCAACACGTCGATCTTGACGTCGATTTTGGGCGCTCCGCGCGCCGTCCGCGCCGCCTGCGTCATCAGGCCCGCTCGCGCTTTGCCGCCGCGGCCTTGTCGTAAGCCTCAACGATGCGCGCGACGAGTTCATGCCGGATCACGTCGGCGGCCGTGAACGTGACGTAGCCGATTCCTTCGACGCCCTGAAGGAGCCGCACCGCCTCGGCGAGGCCCGACGTCTGCCCCGGAGGCAGGTCCACCTGGCTCGGATCGCCGGTAACGATCATCCGGCTGTTCTCGCCAAGTCTGGTCAGCAACATCTTCATCTGCATCGCGGTTGTGTTCTGTGCTTCGTCGAGAATGATCGCCGCGTTCGACAGCGTCCGGCCACGCATAAAGGCGAGCGGCGCGATCTCTATCTCGGTGGTTTGCAGCGCACGTTCTACGATACGCGCGTCCATCAGGTCGTAGAGCGCGTCATAGATCGGCCGCAGATATGGATCGACCTTCTCGCGCATGTCGCCAGGAAGGAAGCCGAGCCGTTCGCCCGCTTCGACCGCCGGACGTGAGAGGACGATGCGGTCGACCTCTTTGCGCTCGAATAACTGCACGGCATGGGCGACCGCGAGCCAGGTCTTGCCAGTCCCGGCCGGGCCGGTTGAGAAAACGAGCGCGTGGCGCTTGAGCGCGCGCACATAGGCGTCTTGCGCCGGGGTTCGTGCCCGCACCCGGCGTTTGCGCAGATTGATTTCGTCAAAATTCTCCCGCGCCGAAGCTGGATCGAAATCGAACAGCGATCCTTGCGACAGCGCGAGCCGGATGGTGCCGTCGACATCGCCCTGCACCAACTCGTCGCCATGCTTGAGGCGCTCGTACAGGCTTTCGAGCACGCGCCGCGCCTGCTCGCAGGCCTCGCGTGAGCCTTCCAGCGTGACGTGATTGCCCCGCGACGTAGCAACCACGCCGAGACGCCGCTCTATCAGGGCGAGGTTCTGCCCGTATTGACCGAACAGCGCAGAGGCGAGGCGATTGTCGTCGAAGGTGAGAACGATCTGTGTGGCGTTGTCTGGCGCGGCGACGAGCGATCCAGCATCCGTTCCAAGAGGATCAGGAGGGCCGGGTGTTCGCATTCAGGCTCCTGCGCCGCTAACAGCCGGCTGTTGCGCGAGCGCGCCGAACAGACTGTTGCTGGCGACTTCGGTGATGGTGACGGCGGCGATCGCGCCGATCAACAAGGGCGGCGCTTCAATTTGCACGGGCTGAAGATAAGGCGAGCGGCCGACGATCTGGCCATTGTACCGGCCCGGCCGTTCGAACAGCACGGAAAGAGTGCGGCCGACACAACGGCGATTGAAGATCGCCTGGTCGCGGTCGATCGCTTGCTGCAAGCGGTGAAGCCGATCCGATTTTGTTCCTTCCTCGACTTGATCATCCATATCGGCGCCGGGAGTGCCAGGCCGCGGCGAGTATTTGAACGAGAACGCGCCGGAGTAACCGATCTCACTGACGAGGCTGAGCGTTGCAGCGAAATCATCTTCCGTCTCGCCTGGAAAACCGACGATGAAATCGGACGTGAGCGCCATATCCGGCCGCGCCTCGAGCAGACGGGATACGACCTCGACGTAATCGGCGCGCGTGTGGCGGCGGTTCATGGCGGCAAGGATGCGGTCGGAGCCTGACTGCACCGGCAGATGCAGTTGCGGCATGAGCGCCGCCAAATCGCGGTGCGCGGCGATCAGATCGGCATCGACGTCGAGCGGGTGGCTTGTCGTGTAACGCAGTCGCTCGATGCCTGGAAGTTGCGCGAGACGTTCCAGCAGCCGCGCCAAGGACCACGTCCGCCCGTCCGGCCCCTCGCCGTGATAGGCATTCACGTTCTGTCCGATGAGAGTGATTTCGCGAACGCCCGCGTCTGCCAGCCGCGCGACCTCGGCCACGATTTTGTCGACCGGGCGGGAGGTCTCCGCGCCGCGCGTATAAGGCACGACACAGAATGTGCAGAACTTGTCGCAACCCTCTTGCACGGTGACCAAGGCGGCAACGCCGCGCGCCCGCATAGCCGCAACGCTCGGCGCGGCGAGTTGGTCGAACTTGTCGTCGGCGGGAAACTCGGTGTCGACCGCCTTGCCGTCACGCTCAGCGCGCGCGATGAGGTCCGGTAGGCGATGGTAATTCTGCGATCCGACCACGAGGTCGACCGCCGGCGCACGGCGGATGATTTCAGCGCCCTCGGCCTGCGCAACACAGCCGGCGACGGCGATGAGGGGCTTTCGGCCGTCCGCGGCGGCCGCTTCTTTCAAGCGGCGCATGCGGCCGAGCTCGGAATAAACCTTCTCCGCCGCTTTCTCGCGGATGTGGCAGGTGTTGAGGATGATGAGGTCGGCGTCTTCGGCCGTCGTGGTTTCGACGTAGCCTTCCGGCGCCAGCGTGTCCGCCATACGCTGCGAGTCGTAGACGTTCATCTGGCAGCCAAAGGATTTTACGAATAGCTTGCGAGAACCTGTCATCCCGGTCGAATCTGAACCTTTCTCTGTCCCTTGCCGATGGCGGGACTCTTTCCCTAAGATCATACCGCCTTTACGCCCGTGCGTCAGCCAAGGTCGCGGCGCAGGACGAGGGCGGTCGCACCGCCGTCATAATAGCCTTGCCGCCGACCCACTTCGTAAAATCCGGCCATCCGGTAAAGCCGGCTGGCTGGCGCGTTGTGCTCCCCCACCTCAAGAAATACGGCGCGGGCACCGAGCCCCGCCAAGCGGCGGAGATGCAAGTCGAGAAGCGGCCGCGCGAACCCGCGGCCGCGCCAGTTCGGCCCAATGGCGACTGACAGGATTTCCGCTTCGCCTGCGGTTAGACGCGAGAGGATGAACCCGATCAACGTCCGGCCGATGGTCGCGCGGTGACAGACGACGTTACGATCGAGCAGAAGCCGCTGGAACTCGTCCTCGGTCCAGCCACGCTGGAATGACACCGCATGCAGCGCGCTGATCGCGGCGGCATCGCGCTCCCGCGCCTCCGAGACGATGGGTTCGGGCCGGGCAAGCAGGCGCGTGACGAAGTTCATCATCGGCGCGGGAGTTGAGCGGCGTTTTGCGGCTGCGCGTCGGGCGCGCGGAGATATTGTGGTTTCGGTGGAGACTGACCCTCCGTCACAACGGCACCCATTCGTGCGACCCACGCGATATCGGGCGCCGCGCGCGCGTCGACAGACGCAGGCGGAGCATCGGCCTGGGATAATGCGGCCGCGACGGATTGCGCCGCCGAGCCAACGATACAGGAAGAGGTCTCGGCCGCCGCTTGCACCGCTTCCCGCAAGGCCGCCAGCCGCGGCGCCTTCAGCGTGCGGCCACCCGGGCTGAAGACCTGGAGATAGACGTGAGCATGCCGCGCATCGATGGCGGCGACGACCGGAAATTTGTCATCGGCGGCCATGTGGGGGGCTGCATAGGCGGAAAGCGTCGACAACCCGACAGCCGGCTTGTCGGCTGCCAGCGCGATGCCGCGTGCAGCAGCGATGCCGACTCGTAGGCCCGTGAAGCTGCCCGGTCCCGTGGTTACCGCGACCCGGTCAATATCGGGAAACATCATGCCCGCTTCGTCCATCACCCGCTTCAACAACGGCATCAACGCTTCGGCATGACCGCGCGTCATCGGTAGGCTCTCGCTCGCAAGGATGCCATGCTCGGTGTCGAGCACAGCCGCGGAACAAGCGCCCAGCGCCGTATCAATAGCGAGTACACGCATGGGAATTCACGCGGCCAGGTGATCAGCGCTATCGCCGGGTCACATCGGCCGGACTTCGGTCACATCGGGTATGAAATGACGCAGCAAATTCTGGATGCCGTGCCGCAGCGTCGCCGTTGACGACGGGCATCCGGCGCACGCACCTTTCATGTTGAGAAAGACGATACCGTCCTTGAAGCCCCGGAAGGTGATATCCCCTCCGTCATTGGCAACCGCGGGCCGCACCCGCGTCTCGATGAGTTCCTTGATCGTAGCGACCGTTTCGGCGTCGGCCGCGTCGAAAAATTCATCGGCGTCACTCTGCTCGGCGCTCGCGGAGTTAAGCAGCGGCGCGCCGGACATGAAGTGTTCCATGATGGCGCCGAGGATCATCGGCTTGAGCTGCGGCCACTCGCCGGCATCTTTAGACACCGCAATGAAGTCGGAGCCGAAGAAGACCCCACTGACGCCGGTAACGGCGAACAGCCGTTCGGCAAGCGGGGATTGGGCCGCCTCGTCCTTATCCCGCAGGTCGAGCGTTCCGCTTTCAAGCACAGCCCGGCCTGGCAGGAATTTCAAAGTTGCCGGGTTTGGCGTCGCTTCCGTCTGGATGAACATGGTGCCCTCCGTGAGCTCGTGCCGGCCCCATCGGGCCGCGCCGTGCCAGGCTCGAATCAGTGTAATACGTGGCGAATTCTGGTGGAAGTTCAAGAGTGGGATCAATCGGTCACCCCGGGCCACGGCACAACGGGCGGTCAGCGCCTCACGATAGCGCGTCGATCTCTTCGTCGGTAAGGTGTCCGGGAACGATCGCCACCGGAATCGGATAGTCGCCCGCGGTACGGCCAATCGTCGCGACCAGCGGACCCGGTCCCTCTGATCCGATGCCTGCGGCCAGAACCAGGATAAATATATCTTCGTCCTCGTCGATCAGCCTTAGAATTTCTTCCGCCTTGTCTCCTTCGCGCACCACCCGCTCGGGTGTGATGCCGGCAATGCCGTTGGCGCGCGCAGCATACTTGCTGAGCTCCGCGTCGGCTGCCTCGTGCGCCTCCGCGCGCATGATGTCGGCAACGCCCAGCCATTGCTGGCCCTGATCGTGCGTCTCGATCACGCGCAGCATGACGACGTTGCCGCCGATGCGTGCCGCCCGGCGGCTGGCGAAATAAACAGCGCGGTCGCATTCCTCAGTGTCGTCAATCACGACGAGAAGCTTCGGCTTGTGGCCGGCCTCGTAACTGCGGCGCCTGCGGGGCATGGGATTTCTCCGGCACGAGCGACACAACGCCACAAGCGCTTCATGCTGCCACGGCGGTGCGTGGTCCGACAAGCCGGTCCCAGACATGCAAATTTGGCAGGAAGCACGCGCGCAGAATACGCAATGCGTGCGGGTCGTTGCGTCCCGAATGCGTTACGATCGCACGAAGCCGACGATATCCTTGACCGCCTTCATCGTCTCGCCGGCCAGCTTTTGCGCGCGGGCGGCGCCGTCCGCGAGAACGGAGTCGATCGCGACCGGATCGCGCAGCAACCGTTTCATCTCCGCGCCGATCGGGCCGAGCTTGGCGACGGAAAGATCGACCAACGACGACTTGAACGTCGAGAATTGCGCATTGCCGAATTGCGCGAGCACGCCGGCGCGCGTGGTATCGGCGAGCGCGGCATAGATGCCGACGAGATTATCGGCCTCGGGCCGGGTCTTGAGGCCTGCCTCCTCGCTCGGCAGCGGCTCCGGATCGGTTTTCGCCTTGCGGATTTTCTGGGCGATGGCGTCGGCGTCGTCGGTGAGATTGATGCGGGAATAATCGGAGGCATCCGACTTCGACATTTTTTTGGTGCCATCGCGCAGCGACATGACGCGGGTCGCCTCGCCGGTGATCACGGGCTCCGGCAGCGGAAAAAAGCTGTCGCCGTAGCCGTGCTCGTGGATCGAGTGGCCGAAATCGTTGTTGAATTTCTGCGCGATGTCGCGCGACAGTTCGAGGTGCTGTTTCTGGTCCTCGCCGACCGGCACGTGGGTGGCCCGATAGACCAGAATATCGGCCGCCATCAGTATCGGATAGGAGTAGAGACCAGCCGAGGCATTCTCGCGATCCTTGCCGGCCTTTTCCTTGAACTGCGTCATCCGGTTGAGCCAGCCGACGCGGGCGACGCAATTGAAGACCCAAGCGAGTTCGGCGTGCTCGGCCACCTGGCTCTGGTTGAACACGATGTGTTTTGCGGGATCGATGCCGCAAGCAAGGAACGCCGCGGTGACCTCGCGGATGGCGTGCGGAAGCTCGGCCGGGTCCTGCCAGAGCGTGATCGCGTGCAAATCGACGACGCAATAGATGCAGTCGTAGCGGTCCTGCAGCTCGACGAAGCGCTTGATGGCGCCGAGATAATTGCCGAGATGCAGGTTGCCGGTGGGCTGCACCCCCGAAAAAACCCTCTCCTGGAACGCCATGCACGGTCTCCGCGAAAGCGAGCGCCACATGCCACGTCATCGCCTTGCCCTGCAAGAGCCGGCCGCTATAGTGCGGCTCCCGCCGCGCGATTTTTCCAAAGAGTCTTCCCATGCCAGCCACCCGTTTCGACGTTCTCGGCATCGGCAATGCGATCGTCGATGTGATTGCCCGCACTGAAGAGGACTTTTTGCTCAAGCAGGGCATGCGCAAGGGCACGATGGCGTTGATCGATGAGCCGCGCGCCGAGGCGATCTATAGCGCCATGGGGCCGGCCATCGAATCGTCCGGCGGTTCGGCCGCCAATACCATCGTCGGCCTGGCGTCGCTCGGCGCGCGCGCGGCTTTCATTGGCAAGGTCAAGGACGATACGCTCGGGCGGGCGTTTGCGCACGACATCCGCGCGGCCGGAGTTGCCTACGCAACGCCACCGGCTGCCGATGGGGCATCGACCGCGCGCTGTTACGTGCTGGTGACCCCTGACGGCGAGCGCACCATGAACACTTATCTCGGCGCGGCGCAGGATCTGGGCCCAGACGACATCGAGGCCGATGTGGTTGCCGCCAGCACCATCCTCTACCTCGAGGGCTATCTGTGGGATCCGAAGAACGCCAAGGATGCGTTCGTCAAGGCGGCACAGATTGCGCACGAGGCCGAGCGCACGGTGGCGCTCACTCTATCCGACGCGTTCTGCGTCGATCGTTGGCGCGCGGAGTTCCTTCATTTGATGCGCTCGCGCACCGTCGATCTGATCTTCGCCAACGAGGCTGAGCTGCATAGCCTGTACGAGACCTCGGACTTCAACACGGCCGTCGCAGCCTTGCGCGCCGATGTCGGAACGGCCGTCGTGACGCGCAGCGAGAAAGGCTGCCTGGTGATCGGTCCGGACGGGACCGAAGCGGTGCCGGCTTTTCCGGTCGAGCGCGTCGTCGATACGACTGGCGCCGGCGACCTGTTCGCAGCCGGCTTCCTTTCCGGACTTGCGCGCGGCGCCGACGACCGCACCTGCGGCCGTCTGGGTGCGCTCGCTGCCGCCGAAGTGATCCAACACCTGGGCGCTCGTCCGGAGACTTCGCTTCGCGACCTTGCGAGCGAAAATGGCCTGGCTGACTGAGCGCAATCGGTCCTACTGAGCATCGCCCCTAGGCCGGCGGGGCTTGCTGCTAACCAATTCCTAACCAAACAACGGTACGGATCATCCGCAATCCGGAGGTCCAAACCATGGACGAGAGCTCGAATGAGAGCTCGGGCGAGCGCAAATCGCAGGAACCCGAAGCCGCCAAATCGCCCGCCAACAAATCTGCCGCCACATCCGGCGAAACGCCGCAGCATCAAGTGACAGAAAGCAAGGCGTCCGACAGCAATCTGCCGGTCGTTTGGTCGCCGAATCTCGATGCCGCCGCGGGGAACACGGAAGACTTTCCGCCGTCCGACGCCGACGAGGCGATTTCGGGATTTGCGGACGAGACGGTGAAAGAAGAAACGAGCGAGCCGACCGGCGAAACCGCCGGCCAGGCATCATTGTCGCGGTCGTTGCGCTTCGCGGTGTTGGCGGCTTCGGTCGCGTCCGCGGCTGCGCTCGGTTCGTTTGTTGGATCGCTGTCGGCTTCGGGGTTTGGACATCTTTGGCCGGCCGGCGCGCCAAGCTCCAGTATGGCAGCGGCGAACACCCTGCCCTCCGCGAAGGCCGAGTTAGCCGAGCTTGCCGCGCTGAAGGCAAACCTCGACGGCGCCGCCCGCAACGCCAACGGCAACTTCGCCAAGCTCGCCGACCGGCTCGACCGTGTCGAGCGCGTGCAGAGCGAGCCGGCGGCGAAACTCGCCCACATCGCCGAGGCAGTCGACCGGCTCGAGAAAAAAGCCGTAACGGCATCGGCGGCGCCAGCGGCGCCCGAAACGACCGGCTCGATCGCGAACAGCCAGCCGCCGGCGTCAACCGAAGCGAAGCTGCCCGACAAAATTTTGCAGGAGTGGATCGTTCAGGACGTACGCGGCGGCCACGCGCTTGTTGAGAGTGCGCACGGCGGCATTTTTGCCGTCGTTCCGGGCAGCGTCCTTCCCGGTCTCGGCCGGGTCGAGACGATCAAGCGGCAGGACGGACAATGGGTGGTCGTCACCGCGCGCGGCATCATTACCGAACATTGAGGACGCGCCGGCAGGGTTGTCACGTCCGGCATTCGGCGGTCTTTTCTGGCAATCGCGATTAAAGGAATGATGCCCCGATAGTCGGGCGCCTCATTCCGTGCCAATTTGTCCACTCCAATGCGCGTGCCGTGGCGCGGACAGAGGAGTTGGCGATTGAGCGCCTCGCTCATTGGCGGTTTGGCCGTCACACGCCTGATCGCCACGGCGCTCGCGTTTGGGGCGTCTTCCTTCAACGCCTCCGCGCAGCCGCCCGAAGCGCCGGCGGCGCAGCCGGAAATGCGGGAGAATTGTCCCGGTCTTGTCGCCACGGGCCGGCCGCCGGTGGCTCCCGCGGCGTTCCGGCTCGCTGCCCTCAACGAAGACCAAGTGCGGCTGACCTTTATCGGGCACGCCTCGTTCCTGATCGAGAGCCCGCAGTTGGTGCGGATCGTGACCGACTATAACGACTATCTGCGGCCGCCGGCGGTGCCCGACATCGTCACCATGAACCACGCGCACGACACGCATTTCACCGACCATCCCGACCCGGAAATCAAATACGTGCTGCGCGGCTGGGGGCCGAGCCCCGAACAGCCGGCCATTTGGGATTTGAAATATCGCGACGTGCGGGTGCGCAACGTGCCCACCAATATCCGCAATTGGACCGGCGGGACCGAGCGCTACGGTAATTCGATCTTCATCTTCGAGATCGCGAATATGTGCATCGCGCATCTCGGGCACCTGCATCACACGCTGACGCAGCAGCAGCTCAACGAGATCGGCCGCGTCGACGTGGTGATGGCGCCGGTCGACGGCAATTATACGCTTGACCTAGACGGCATGATGGAGGTGCTCACCGCGCTCAAGGCGCCGCTCATCATCCCCATGCATTTTTTCGGTTGGGCTACACTCGAACGCTTCGTTGAGCGGGCGCAGCAGCAATGGCCCGTCGAACGGTCGGAAATCCCGTCGGTGGTGGTGTCGAAGACGACACTGCCCGCCAGCCCGAAGGTCCTGGTGCTGACTGGATTTTGAAACCGGCATCGCCAATCCCGTCAGCTTCCGGTCGAATGGCGATCATTGTATAGTTGTTTGCCGTCATTCTGAGGTGCTCGCGCCGGGCGCGAGCCTCGAAGGATGTCGGCCGAGGCGCTCGGGCCGTCGCCCTTCGAGGCTCGCTTCGCTCGCACCTCAGGGTGACGGAAGACATTTCGCCAATGTTGAGCGTGGAACACAACGATCTGATCACCCGCACAGGACCTGGCACCGCCGCCGGCACCTTGATGCGGCATTATTGGCAACCGGCCGCGCTCGTCGATGAACTCGCCGGCAACCGTCCGGTAAAGCCCGTTCGGCTGATGGGTGAGTATCTCGTCGCGTTCAAGGACGACAAGGGCCGTTACGGGCTGATCGGCCGTCATTGCCCGCATCGCGGCACCGACCTCGCCTACGGCAGATTGGAAGACGGCGGATTGCGTTGCGCGTTTCACGGCTGGCTGTTCGACGTCAACGGCAAGTGTCTGCAAACCCCTGCCGAGCCCGACAACAGCAATCTGTGCGCCAATATCAAACAAAAATCCTACCCGGTCGTCGAAAAGAACGGCATCCTGTTTGCCTATCTCGGACCCGGCGAGCCGCCAGCCTTTCCGCAATTCGACTGCTTCGTCGCGCCGTCGACGCACACTTTCGCTTTCAAGGGCATGATCGATTGTAACTGGCTGCAGTCGCTCGAGGTCGGCATCGATCCGGTCCACACCTCGTTTCTGCACCGTTTCTTCGAGGATGAGGATCCGAACAAAGGCTACGGCAAGATGTTTCGAGATACCTCGAAAGACTCGGACATGCCGATGACGCAAATCATGCGGGAATTTCCGCGGCCGCGCATCGAGGTCGAGCCGACCGATTACGGATTTAGGCTGATCACGCTGCGCGAGATCGGCGGCGAGAAGGCGCATGTGCGCGTCACGAATCTGATTTTTCCGAACGCGTTCATCATTCCGATGAGCCGCGAGATGACGATCTCGCAATGGCACGTGCCGATCGATGACGCGAAACACTACTGGTACGCGATCTTCACGTCGTTCGGTGCGCCGGTCGACAAGGACGAAATGCGCCGCCAGCGGCTCGAGCTTTACGAATTGCCGGATTACGTGCCGCGCAAGAACAAGAGCAACGATTACGGCTTCGATCCGCACGAACAGGAGCACGCCACCTACACCGGCATGGGCGCCGACATCAACGTGCACGACCAGTGGGCGTGCGAGTCGATGGGCGCCATACAGGATCGCACCCAGGAGCATCTCGGCACGTCGGACAAGCCGATCAGCGCCTATCGCCGCCTGCTGCGGCAAGCGCTCGATCAATCCGGTAAAGGCGCCAAACCGCTGATGGTGCTTGATCCAAGCGAGGCCGCGAAGATCACCGGGCCGGCTTGCGTCGACGGCATCGGTCCGGCGGGCGATTGGCAAGGCTATTGGCAACGCACCAACCAAGGCCGGCAAAAGAACAAAAGCTGGGCCAACGGGCACTGACGATTACGAATGACACCGCGTAGCCGCTCCGCCGCGATGAGCTTTGTCGAGCGTCACGGCCTGTGGACCGACGATCAGGCGCGCCGGGCGAAGGCGGTCGAGCGGGCCATCAAGAAAAACAAACTCGAACTGGTGCGGTTTTCGTTCGCCGACCAGCACGGCGTGCTGCGCGGCAAGACCATCATGGCCGCGGACGCGCTGGGCATGATGCAAAGCGGCGTCACCATGACGACGACGCTGCTTGCCAAGGACACGTCGCACAAGACGGTCTATCCGGTGTTCACGGCCGGCGGCGGCTTCGCCATGGCGGAGATGCAGGGCGGCGGCGATTTCGTCATGGTCGCCGACCCGGCGACGTTTCAAGTGCTGCCATGGACGCAAAATAATGGGGGGCCGAATACCGGCTGGCTGCTTTGCGACATCTATTTCACCAACGGCAAACCGGTCCCGTTCTCGACGCGGCAGATATTCCGCGACGCGCTGGCGCGGCTCAAGGCGGAGGGATTCGATTTTCTGGCCGGGCTCGAAGTCGAATTCCATCTTTTCAAACTGGAAAACCCGCGCCTCCAGCCGCAGGACGCCACCTGGCCGCCGCGAGCGCCCGAGGTGAGCCTGCTCAATCAGGGCTACCAATATCTCACCGAGTCTCGCTTCGATCAGATTGACGCCGCGTTGGAGCCGATCTGGCGCGGCATTGCGGCGCTCGGCATGCCTTTGCGCTCGCTCGAGATCGAATTGGGGCCGAGCCAGTGCGAGTTTACGTTCCGTCCGCAAAACGGCTTGGCCGCCGCCGACACCATGATCTTGTTCCGTTCGGCCACCAAACAGATCGCGCGGCGCAACGGCTATCTCGCAAGCTTCATGTGCCGGCCCGGGTTGCCCAATCTGTTTTCAAGCGGCTGGCATCTGCACCAGTCGCTGATCGAGCGCAAACGCCGTAGCAATGCCTTCGCGGGTGACTATAAAGACGGGCTTTCCGCCATCGGCGTGAATTATCTCGGCGGGCTCCTCGCGCATGCGCACGCGGCCACTGCGTTGGCGACGCCGACCGTCAACGGCTACAAGCGCTACCGGCCCTATACGCTCGCACCCGACCGCGCCATCTGGGCGCGCGACAATCGCGGCGTCATGGTGCGGGTGCTCGGCCAGCCCGGCGATCCGGCGACGCGCCTGGAGAACCGGGTCGGAGAACCCGCCGCCAATCCCTATCTCTACATGGCTTCGCAGATTTACGCCGGGCTCGACGGCATGGCGCAGCGCCGCGATCCCGGGCCCTCGGCAGATACGCCTTATGAGGCCAAGGCACCGTTACTGCCGAAAAATCTCGGCGAGGCGCTGGCCGCTTTACGGGCGAGCAAAGTTTTTAGAAAGAATTTCGGCGACGCCTTTGTCGATTACTACGCCCACATCAAAGAAGCCGAACTCGCGCGCTTTCAGGCCGAAAGCGCCGAAGAGGCCGACGTCACGGCCTGGGAGCAGAACGAGTATTTCGATTTGTTTTGAGATCAAACATCCACGCTCGCCGTCAACGCGTGCTCCTCGATGAACAGGCGCCGCGGCTCGACCTTGTCGCCCATCAGCTCATCGAAGATGGTGTTGGCCTCGTCGATCTCCTTGACGCTGACCTGGAGCAACGAGCGCGCGTTGGTGTCGAGCGTCGTTTCCCAAAGCTGGGTCGGGTTCATCTCGCCGAGGCCTTTGTAACGCTGCATGGCGATGCCCTTGCGGCCGGCGTCGGTCACCGCATCGAACAAGCTGACGGGACCATGGATCGGCGTCTCCTCGTCCTTGCGGCGCAACATCGCCGGCGGCGTCGGCCGCGGATAAATCTGCTGCAATGAAGGCGCGTATTCGTCGAGCTTGCGCGCATCGGCCGAGCCGAGCAGCGCCTGATCGATCACGGCGACTTCCTTGACGCCACGCACCATGCGCTCGAACTGGAATCCGTCTTCGTTGAATTGCCCGGCCCAGCCGCGCTCGGTCTCGTCGGTCAGGGCGTCAAGACGTCTGGCGATGTATTCGGCAGCCGCGGTGCCGCTCGCGGGATCGCTGGTCACGCGCCGGTGGAGCACGCCGGCAATGGCGGCCTGCTCGATCACCTTGCGGTTATAACGGCTGTGCAAGCCGTTCAGGAGATTGCGGATCGAGCGGGCTTCCTCCACGAGCTTGCGCAGATCGTTGCCGGCGCGCACTTCGCCCGACGACAAACGCAGCACAGACTCTTCGAGGCCGGTATCGATGAGGAAATCCTCGAGCGCACGCTCGTCCTTGAGATATTGCTCGGACTTGCCGCGCGACACTCGGTAAAGCGGCGGCTGCGCGATATAGAGATAGCCGCGGTCGATGATCTCACGCATCTGCCGGTAGAAGAACGTCAGCAGCAGCGTGCGGATATGCGCGCCGTCGACGTCCGCGTCGGTCATGATGATGATCTTGTGGTAGCGCACCTTGTCGGCCGAGAACTCGTCGGTGCCGATGCCGGTGCCGAGCGCCGTAATCAGCGTGCCGATCTGCTCGGACGAGAGCATCTTGTCCATCCGCGCGCGTTCGACATTGAGAATTTTGCCGCGCAACGGCAACACGGCTTGGAATTCGCGATTGCGGCCCTGCTTGGCGCTGCCGCCGGCGGAATCGCCCTCGACGATGAACAATTCGGATTTGGCCGGATCGCGCTCCTGGCAATCGGCGAGCTTGCCCGGCAGCGAGGTGACGCCGAGCGCGCTCTTGCGCGTCATCTCCCGCGCCTTGCGCGCGGCTTCACGCGCGGCTGCGGCCTGGATCACCTTGCCGACGATCACCTTGGCTTCGCTCGGATGCTCTTCGAACCACGCCTTGAGCATGTCGTTGATGACGCCCTCGACCACCGGGCGGACCTCGGAGGAGACGAGCTTGTCCTTGGTCTGCGAGGAAAACTTCGGGTCGGGCACCTTGACCGAGAGGACCGCCGTCAGTCCTTCGCGGCAATCGTCGCCGGTGAGCGCGACCTTCTCCTTCCGCGCGGCGCCGCCCGATTCGGCGTAGCTCGTAACCTGGCGGGTCAGAGCGCCGCGGAAGCCGGCGAGATGGGTGCCGCCGTCGCGTTGCGGGATGTTGTTGGTGAAGCAGAGCACCGACTCGTGGTAGCCGTCGTTCCACCACATCGCGCATTCGACGCCGGTGCCGTCGCGGTCGGCTTTGATGACGATCGGCTGCGGAACCAGCGGCGTCTTGTTGCGATCCAGATACTTGACGAATGCCTCGACGCCGCCCTCGTAGCGCATCTCCTCGCGCTTCTCGACCGCGTGGCGCATGTCGGACAGCGTGATGGTGACGCCGGAATTGAGGAATGCGAGCTCGCGCAGCCGGTGCTCCAGCGTGGCGAAGTCGAACTCGGTCATGGTGAAGGTCGTCTTCGCCGGCAGGAACGTTACCTCGGTGCCGTGTTGGTCGTAGGCAGCGCCAACGACGGCGAGCGGAGCGACTGGCTCGCCATCGCGGAATTCCATGAAATGCTGCTGGCCATCGCGCCAGATTGTGAGCTTGAGCGAGCTTGAAAGGGCGTTGACCACCGATACGCCAACGCCATGCAGTCCGCCGGAAACCTTGTAGGAATTCTGGTCGAATTTTCCGCCGGCATGCAGTTGCGTCATGATGACCTCGGCCGCGGAAACGCCTTCACCCTTGTGGATGTCGGTCGGAACGCCGCGGCCATCGTCGCGCACCGTGCACGAGCCGTCGGGGTTCAGCGTGACGGCGACTTCCTTGGCGAAGCCAGCGAGCGCTTCGTCGATGGCGTTGTCGACGACCTCGTAGACCATGTGATGCAGGCCCGAGCCGTCGTCGGTGTCGCCGATATACATGCCGGGCCGCTTGCGCACGGCATCGAGCCCCTTGAGCACCTTGATCGATTCCGCACCGTAGTCGGAGGGTGCAATAGGGCTTGGCTTACGGACGGCTTCGGCCATGCGAAAAGGTCTCGAATCGCTTGCGAAAAGCGGGTGAATCGCTCGTTGTCTTGTACACGAAAAAGGCGGCTCGTACAGGGCTAATCGGTTGCCAATAACATATTGTCAGATCGCCATTTTTCAAGGATTCGGCGCCGCCGCAAATCGCCTAAATTCCGAGCTGCTCCGGCAGCCATTTTTGGGTGGTCAACGGGCCGCACGGGAAGACGCGGCAACTGCGCGTTTGCAGGTCAGAAGCTGCGGGCCTTTCGCGACGACAACAGGTATTCGCTGTCCGGCCGGTAGTCAGGGGCCGGCTGCTGAAAACTGCTCAACGCAGCGGTCCAGAATTCAACACGGTCCAAATCGTCGCGTAGACGGTTTAGCGCCTCGATTAGATTGCGGACAATCAAGTCTTCCGCTTGTTCCGGCATTGCTTATCGAGCCTCGGACCCCGCAATGGACGTTTTGCTGCTCCTCCACTGACAAGAGTTTTATCGCCCTCCGGTTCCGTCTTTTCCCGGTGCTGGAAAACCCGATCATGGGCGTGAGTTGGAACTATGTCCCCGAATGAATCGGGTTTATTTGTTTTTCAGTTCCAGGCGGCCGGCGCGGACTTCGATCATCGCTGCGTCGTCCTTGATCTCCGCGAACAGCGCCGGATCGGCGCCGGTCATCCAAACCTGTGCGCCGAGCTGCGCAAGCTCTGCATGCAGCGCGGCGCGCCGTCCGGGATCAAGATGCGCGACGATCTCGTCGAGCAAAAGAACCGGGGTGGAACCCGTCATCTCGGCGATCAATCTGGCGTGCGCAAGCACAAGGCCGATGAGCAGAGCCTTCTGTTCGCCGGTCGAAGCCTCGCCGGCGGCGATGCCCTTCTGTGTGTAGACGACCGAAAGATCGGTCAGGTGCGGGCCGTCGAGTGTGCGCCCGGCGGCGGCGTCGCGGGTGCGGTTTTCCTGCAGCACCGCGCGGTAGCGCTCCTCGATCTCGATCGCGGCATGGGTCGCGACCAGCTTTTCCATCCAGCCTTCGAGCTCGATTTCCACCGGCGGGAAGTCCGAGCCCCGGCGGCTCGCAAGCACGCGCTCCAATCGGCCTACGGCCTCTGCCCGTAACCCCGCTACCGCGACGGCGAGTTCCGCCGTCTCATGCTCGATGGCGTCGAGCCAGTGCGGATCGGGTCGTGGCTCCGCCAGAAGCCGATTGCGCGAGCGGAGCGACCGCTCGAACGCATTGACGCGGCTTGTGTGCTCAGCATCGACCGCAAGCGCCAGGCGGTCGAGGAAGCGGCGACGCTCCGACGGCGCGCCGACGAACAACGAATCCATCGACGGCACGAGCCAAACAACCCGAAGGTGATCGACGAAAGCAGCGGCCGAGCCAACCGGCTCGCGGTCGATCCGGCATTTGCGTTGGGCCGTCGTACCGTCTTCGGCTGCGCGCTCAACGCCGGTGCCGAGCGTGGCGAGTCCCAACGCGCCCTCGACCTCGGCGGCAACCGCCCAAGACCCATCGCCCTCTTGAAACGCCACTTCTTCGAGCGTCGCGCGCCGCAGACCGCGACCGGGCGTCAGAAACGAAATGGCTTCGATCAGATTTGTCTTGCCGGCGCCGTTCGGCCCGTAGAGCACGATCGGCCTTGCATCGGCTTCGAGCGCCGCCGTGCGGTAATTGCGGAAATTGCTGAGCGTCAGGCGCTGAACACGAGCCATAGCTTATCGCTTTTAATCGTCATGGCCGGGCTTGTCCCGGCCATGACGATTGGCCGCGCACGTGTCCGTATAAGCGAGATGCCCGGCACATAGGCGAGCGAAGCGACGCCGTTCTTCGAACGGCTATGGCGGGGCATGACACGAAAGTGCAAATGTGAGGCCGTCAAACGCGCATCGGCATCAGCACGTAGAGTGCGCCCCGCGGCTCCTTGTCCTGGATCAGCGTCGGGGAACCCGGATCGGCGAGCTTGAGCACCGCAGCCTCGCTTTCGATCTGCGTGGCGATATCGAGCAGGTAGCGCGAGTTGAAGCCGATATCGATCGGCTCGGCTTCGTACTCGACCTCCAGTTCCTCAGTGGCGCTACCGGAGTCGGGATTGGTCACGGACAGCAGGAGGCGCCCGGCGGTGAGCGACAGCTTGACGGCTCGGCCGCGCTCGCTCGAGACCGTCGAAACGCGGTCGACCGCAGCCTCGAATTCCTTTTTGTCGACGATCAATTCCTTGTCGTTGCTCAGCGGGATGACGCGCGCATAATCGGGAAACGTGCCGTCGATCAGCTTCGAAGTCAGGATCACCTCGCCGACGGTAAAGCGAATTTTGCCCGGCGACAGCTCGACGGTGACTTCGGCGTCGCCGTCCTCGATCAGGCGCTGCACTTCGCCGACCGTCTTACGCGGAACGATGATGCCCGGCATGCCGGCGGCGCCTTTTGGCAAATCGAGTTCCATCTGGGCGAGACGGTGGCCATCGGTCGCGACCGCGCGCAATGTTTGCGTTTGCGCCGTCTCGGCGATGTGGAGGTAGATGCCATTGAGATAATAGCGCGTTTCCTCGGTCGAGATGGCGAACTGCGTTTTATCGATCAGCCGCTTGAGATCGGACGCCTTGAGCACAAACTTGTGCGTCATTTCACCGGGGGCGAGATCGGGAAAATCGCTCTCCGGCAGCGTCTGTAGCGTAAACCGCGAACGGCCGGCGCGGATCGAAAGGGCGGCGCGGTCGCCCGAGGATTCCAGAACGATCTGCGCGCCATCGGGCAACTTGCGCACGATGTCGTAGAACATGTGGGCGGGTATGGTGGTCGAACCGCCCGGTCCCACTTCGGCCGCGATCGTGTCTGTTACTTCGAGGTCGAGATCCGTGGCCTTCAGACTGAGCTTGGAGCGCTCGGCGCGAATGAGCACGTTGGCAAGAATTGGAATCGTGTTGCGCCGCTCCACCGCGCGGTGCACGTGGCCGAGCGACTTCAACAATTCGGAACGCTCTACGGTGACCTTCATCGCAAAACCTGTTCGTAGCGCGGGTAGCAAAAGTGGCGTGGCGCGGCGCGTTCGGCAAGGGCGGACCGCTGCCGGGGCGCCGTTTTCCCTGCGTTTCACACAGCAATAACGCGACCGGGGCGGGAGCGTCGCGGTCGATTTCTAGCCGCATGCCACCAGAGCGCGGGCCAATTCAGCTCGCGCTCTGCGCGCAATCGTCGATCGGTCATCGGGGCTGGTCGTCAGTCCTGGAGCTGACGTTTGAGCGCCTCAATCTCCTCGGCGAACGCGCTGTCATTGCCGGCCAAGGCCTCGATCTTGCGCACCGCATGCAACACGGTGGTGTGATCCCGGCCCCCGAATCGGCGGCCGATCTCGGGGAGCGAGCGCAGCGTCAGGATCTTGGCCAGATACATCGCCACCTGGCGCGGACGCACCACATTCGCGGTGCGCCGCGACGACAACAGGTCGGCGCGGCTTACGTTGTACTGGCGCGCGACGACACGCTGGATGTCTTCAATTCTCACCCTTTTCGGCTCGGCCGGCCTGATCAGATCGCGCATTTCGCGTTCGGCCATCTCAAGCGTTACCGGCTGGCCGCTGAGCTTATTGTGGGCCAACAAACGGTTCACGGCGCCTTCGAGGTCGCGGCCGTTATGCGTCACCGATTTGGCGATGAAAACCAGTACCGGCGCGGGAACCTCGAACCCGGGATGATGCACGCAGGCGGCGGCGATCCGGTTCTTGAGGATTTCGAGCCGCAATTCTTCGCCGAGCGAGCCAATCTCCACAACGAGGCCGCCGGCAAGACGCGAGCGGACGCGGTCGTCGAGACTTTCGAGATCCGCCGGCGGGCGATCGCTCGCGATCACAACCTGACGGCCGGCGTCGATGAGGGTATTGAGAGTGTGGCAGAACTCGGCCTGGGTCGATCGGCCCTGAAGGAACTGTAAGTCATCGATGACCAAGACGTCGATGGCGCGCACCGCTTCCTTGAAGGCCAGCGTCGTCTGCGTGCGCAACGCCGACACGAAGCCGTACATGAATCGCTCGGCGGTCAGATAAAGCACTTTGCGATCGCTGCCGTTGCCAGCCCAAGTAATCGCCTGCAACAGGTGCGTCTTACCGAGACCGACGCCGGCGTGGAGGTAGAGCGGGTTGAACATGAGCGGGTCGCCGCGCCGGCTGGTCGACACTTGTTTCGCGGCGGCGTGCGCCAGTGTGTTCGATCGCCCGACGATGAACGTTTCAAACGCGAGCCGCGGATCGAGCGGTGAACCGCCCAGTGCTTCGTGCACCGACATGAAGGGCACGCTCGCGCGCATATCTGGGCCATTGCGACCGACGTCATGCGCTTCACGCGAGGGCGTTGGAATTTCGGGTGGCTTGGGCTTGACGGCGATCGGCCGGATCGCGGCCGACCGGACGTTCAATTCCAGACGCGTAGTCGAGGGCTCTTCAGCCTGCCAATTGCTCAGCACCTTCTCGCTGTAATGCGACTGAATCCAGTTGCGCAGGAAACGCGTCGGTACCGATAGCCGTACGGCCCCCTTGTCTACGGCTTCGAGCTCCATGCGTGCGAACCAGCTCGTAAACACGTCCTCGCCTAGCTCGACGCGCAGCCGCTTTTTGACCCGCTGCCAGCACTCCTGATCCGTGTTCATCATATCGGTCTACTTTTTTGCCGGAATAAGATTTAAAGCGAGAACTCAGGCGAGTTAGCTCACCACGCCCCACTTCGGGAAACGCAACACACATATCGAGTGATGAAGTCGGCGGCGCTTACGGAAAAACGAAATGCAGACGCCGACCGACGGGCCGCCGTTCAGCCGCTTGACGGGATTGTCGATCGACAATAGCGGCACGGCGCCGATGAGAGGACGAACGCAAGGCGCCGACGGACTCTGAGCGAAGAAACCCTAGCTGCTTGTAGCGGATTGCGGATTGTCATTTTCATGCCCCCACCTCCATCGTTCCCAAATTCGATGGTCATCTGTGATGTCCCGCTGGTTCCTCGCGAGACTGCCAGGCGTGCTACCTGTGTATTTTCATCACCAAGGCTCTAAGCTGGTTTTCCCACTCGGAACTCGACTCGTGACGACACCAGACCAAGATTTTCTTTGCGCACAACTTTGGACACAATTCTCTCGCCCCATACTTCAATGAGTCTGGCCGCAACCGATTTTTGAAGACCTTCGAAAACCGAAGGGAGCTAAAAGTTAGCACGCCGTTTCCGGCCCGCAACCGCAAAAATCCACGCCACTATTGGACTTTCAGAAGCCGGCGCCTGCGCGGTCACGAGACGGGCGCTTGCAAGACTTTGACTCAAAGGGCTGATTCACAATTTTGTAATGATTGCGCAGAGCCTCAATTCAGCGGAATTGTGCGCCGGAGCAAATAAATTCGACGCATTCGATCGGCGGCCGACTCCAACTCCGCCCCATCATATGAGCAATAACCCTTTCATTACGCACAAATTCTTTTGTTCAAAGTGCAAGGGTAGCCCCGCGACGGCTCACGCGGAGCAAATAAAAACTTCACATCCCGGACGCGCGAACGGCGGCAGGCTACCACAACTTACAACTTTGCCGTTTGACGTGACAATTCTGCAACAGATGGACGGCAATCCACTGAAACGTGCACGCAGTCGCGCTGAAAAACGATTCAATGCCGGCGCTCGCAACGAACGCGGCTGCAACGATCGGCGAACCCAAGGGGCCGTGGGTTCGCCCGTGGCGCGGCTATGACTTGCCGAGCTGGGCGATCCGGTGAGCGAGCCGCGAGACTTTGCGGCGGGCCGCGTTCCGATGCACGACGTTTTTTTGCGCCGCGCGAACGATGACGGGTTCGGCTTCGGCCATGGCAGTGAGCGCACCGGATCGATCGCCGGCCGTGATTGCCTCTTCGACCTTGCGTACCGCACTGCGCAAACGTGTTCGCCGCGCCTTGTTGACGACGGTGCGGCGTACACTCTGGCGCGCGGCCTTCTTGGCTGACTTTGTATTGGCCATGATTTTGTAACGGCTTTTGTGAAGCGGCGCTTATAAGGGTGCAACGCGCCGCCGTCAACGTTTGAGGACCGCGGTCCGCGGCCAATAATGCCTTTCCGGCCGTTTCCGGCGCGCCGGGCCCTCTTGGCGGGCGGCTCATTGCCGGGCTCAGGCCAGGTGCTGGGCGCGCACCGTCTTGTAACCGGCGACGACGGCCGCCCAATCGGTTGGCGGAAAGGGCGTCAGCGCCGGCGCGACCCGCGCCCATTGCGACTCGTTGCGAATGTGCGCCAGGAGCGCCTTGACGCCGGGCACGAGCGGCTTGCCGTCGAACAGCGTGCGGATCGTAATCGCTTCGCGGAGCGAAGCGGCGTCGCCCGACCGATAGAAGCGCGCGCAGAGATCGGCATTGAGATTGGCGGTCGCCGAGATACAGCCGGCGAAGGGGCCCGAGCGGGCCTGCGGTAGCGCCGCTTCGGTCGAGGGGAAAACCTGGAAGCGCGGCGAAAGGCTGGCCGCCGCGCGTGCAAAATCCATGTCGCCGGAAGAATCTTTAAGTCCGGCGATGCGCTCGCCGAAGGAATCGATGAGGGGGCAGCGAGATATGCCACGGCACTCCCGATTGGGCCGGGAAATGATAGAGGTAGATCGGGATCGGTTGCGCTGTGGTCGCGCCGACGATCGCCCCGATGACGGCGAACAGCCCGTCGTCGGCTACACCTTTATAGTAGAAGGGCGGCAGCACCAGCGCGTCGGCAAAGCCGAGCGTGGCGGCCTGCGACGTTAAAACGACCGCGTAGCCGCCAAAATAGCCGCCGTCAGCCTCCACGACCTTGCCATCGCCGCCGACCGTGCGGCCCTTCATTTCCTCTGTCATCGCTTCGCGGAGTTTGTGGAGCAGCACGAAAGCGCACTTATAGGACACGTTCAAATCCCGGCTGAGCGCCAGCGCCGACTTGCCTTCGCCCCTTCATTCTAGTTCTCCATCGAGCCTTGCCGGACGTGCAGCGCATGAAACTTTTGCTACTCTGCGGCCGCGTCGTCGGCACCGAGGTCGGTATTCTTTTTGGTGCGATTAAGCCCGACTTCTAGTTGGACCCGGGGTTCCTTGAGCACATCAGACTGTCGCCATGGGCCGTCATCGGTCCCGGAGCACGCTTCTTAGAGTTCTTATTTACGGGAACCCCACGCCGACGACGCAACCCAGGAGGAGGAGATGGAACTGTTGCATCGACGATGTTGCGGTCTCGACGTTCACAAAGAGACGGTGGTTGCCTGCCTCCGCCTTGTATCCAATGGCAAGGTCACGACTGAAGTTCGTACCTTCCAGACGACCACGGCGGACCTTCTGCGATTGTCGGAGTGGTTGGCGGCAAACGATTGCACGCATGTGGCGATGGAGGCGACCGGCGTTTACTGGAAGCCAGTGTGGCACATCTTGGATGATGCGGAGTTCGAGTTGGTGTTGGCAAACGCCGCGCACGTGAAGAACGTGCCGGGCCGCAAGACCGACGTCAACGATGCTATGTGGCTGGCCGAACTGTTGGCGCACGGTCTGATCCGGGCGAGCTTCGTACCGGACACGCAGACCCAGGAGATGCGCAACCTGCTGCGCACGCGTAAGCAATTGGTTCGTGAGCAGTCGAGCCACGTGCTGCGGGTGCAAAAAACACTCGAAGACGCCAATATCAAATTGGACTCAGTGCTCTCTGATTTGATGGGCAAGAGCGGCCGCGCAATGATCGAGGCACTGATTGCCGGCGAAACCAATCCCGCCAAACTTGCCGCCCTTGCCGATCGGCGGGTAAAGGCGTCACATGAGGAGTTCCGCGAGGCCCTTCGCGGCCGCGTGACGAAGCACCATCGCTTCCTGCTGCGCCTTCATCTGAATCAGATCGATGCTCTCCATGCAGCTATGGCCACGCTCGACGCGCAAGTGGAGGCGAACCTTGGGCCCTTTCGCACTGCAGTCGAGTTAATAATGTCGATCCCGGGCATCAAGAACCTCGGCGCCCACGTCATCGTCTCCGAAATCGGAATCGACATGAGCCGGTTCCCTTCGGACGCACACCTCATCTCGTGGGCTGGCATATGTCCGCGCAACGACGAGAGTGCCGGCAAGCGTCGATCCAATCGCTTGCGCAAGGGTGCTCCTTGGCTCAAAACAACGCTGGTGCAGTGCGCCTGGGCGGCGGTAAAAAAGAAAAACAGCTACCTGCAGGCCCAATTCTACCGCATCAAAGCCCGGCGCGGCCCCAAGAAGGCGATCATGGCCGTCGCCGCTTCCATCCTTACCGCCATCTATCACATGCTCAAGGACGGGACGATCTACAAAGACCTCGGCTGCAATCACTTCGATCGCCGTTCAACCGATAAGCAAAAACAACGCTTGGTCAAACGCCTCGCTGAACTTGGCTACGTTGTGGAGATCAAGCCGATCGCCGCATAGGGCCGCGTTTGCGGCACTGCCAGCAAGGGGAGTTTGTGGCACGGTCCGAGAAGGTGAGTTTCTTCTTAGAAGAAGCCGTCAATCCTGAAAGTGCGAAAGATTATGTACGTTATCCGGCGGGCTTTTAATGCGTTCATGGCGGCGGACGAGCGGCTCGCCTGCTTCCAGGCATCGCTGACGATCGACAACACGACCGACAGCTGGCTCGCGCGGATGTTCACGGCTTCCTATGCCGGCCAATTCGATGCTCTCCTGCCCGGACTTGCGGCCCTGCATTTGCCGCTGCCACTCGGCGGTTCGTCCAACCATTTTCGTACCACTGCACTGCGGCAAGCCGGCGGCTGGGATCCCTATAATGTCACCGAAGACGCCGATCTCGGTATTCGTCTCCATCGCTTCGGCTATCGCTCAGCGACTTTGTCGTCCGCCACCTATGAGGAGGCGCCGGCGCGTTTCGGGGCATGGCTCCGGCAACGCACGCGCTGGTACAAGGGCTGGATACAAACATGGCTCGTCCATATGCGCCGCCCGCGGCGTCTGGTGCGAGAGCTCACGCCTCTCGGCGCGTTGGCCTTTCAGCTCTTCCTCGCCTGCAACGTTTTCGCGGCACTGATTCATCCCATTTTTATGGCCGGCCTTTGTTATTCGCTGTTGGCGTTACCGTCGCTGCAGGCCGTCGGGTCCATGGACGCCGCGCCGGTATTCGCTGCGACCTTTCTAGGCGGATACGCCTCTACGATCGCGATTGATCTGATCGGGCTGCGACGGCGCCGACTTCTGGGCCACTCCTGGGTGCTCGCTCTGACACCGCTCTATTGGTTTCTGCTCTCACTCGCCGCCTGGCGCGCGCTGGTCCAGCTTCTGTACGATCCCCAGGGCTGGGAGAAGACCGAGCACGGGCTGGCGAGGACCTCGCGCCTCTTGGCAGCGAGTTATCCGCAGGGATGGCCACGAGAATTGCGCCGGCAACGGTAGCGCCCCTCGTTTTTCAGCCGCAAGCAAGGGGCCGGTGCTTTGTCATTTTCGCGCAAGTGGCCGCCTCTAAACTTGTTGAAACTCCTTGGCATTGGTGGCTATCCCCGCCCGGCGGCCAAGTCTAAAATCGATTTGTCTTTCGTTCGATGGCAACAAGCTGGGCGGTGTGAACATGTCGGGCAATGGTTTTGACGGTTGGGGTGCAACGATGTTGTTACGTTTGGCGGCCGTGTGCTGCGCTCTTGTCGTATCGGTGGCGGCGGTGTCGGCGCAGACCCGCGTCCCCTCCGACAGCCGCCTGAAATCGATCGTCGCTAAGAAGGTCATCCGCATCGCCTACCGCGCCGATGCGCGGCCGTTTTCGTTCGTGAACGACGCCAAGGAACCGCTCGGTTATACGATCGATCTGTGCAAGCAGGTCACGAAATCGATCGAGAAGCAATTCGGGTTGCAGGAGCTCAAGATCGAATGGGTCCCGGTGACCGTAGAGACGCGGTTTGCCGCGGTCGCCGGCGGCAAGGCCGATATGGAATGCGGCTCCTCAACCGTGACGCTTGGGCGCATGAAAGAGGTCGACTTTTCCATTTTCGTGTTTGTTGAGTCCACCGGCGTCCTGGTCGCGGGCGCTTCGAAGATCCAGTCATTTGCCGAAATGGCCGGGAAGAAGATCGCGCTCGTTTCCGGCACGACCAATGAGCGCGCCGTGACCGAACTGGTTCACCAGCAAAAGCTCGATGTCACGCTGGTTTCGGTGAAGGATCGCGACGAAGGCGTCGCCGCTTTGGAAGCTGGAAAAGTCGACGGCTTCGCCAGCGACAAATTGTTGCTGGCCGGCGCCCAGCTTAAGCATCCGGAAGCTTTTGTCCTGCTGCCGGAGGATCTGTCGATCGAGCAATATGCGATCGCCTTGCCGCGCGGCGACTGGGCCTTCCGCCTGGCCGTGAACACCGGACTCGCCCAGATTTTTCGCAGCGGACGGACGACCGAAGTGTTCGAGAGGTGGTTCTTTGGATTGCGTCCCGGCATCCTGCTGGGGGCGGTTTACGCGTTGGGCAGTATCTCGGACTGACGAAAACCGGCCCTTTTAGAGATAGCCGCGCAACTGGTCGGCCGCAGCTTCGGGGCTTTGCTTTAGGTTGAATAGCGCGACGAAGTGGCCGTTCTTGTCCATGAGATAGACGGCGGCGGTATGGTCCATCGTGTAGTCGCCATCCTTGAGCGGGATTTTCTGGGCGTAGACCCGATAGGCCTTGAGCGCCGCATTCACCGCCGCCGGATCGCCGGTCAACCCGCGCAGATGCGGGTCGAAGTTCGACAGATAATCCTTGAGCGCGGCCGGCGTATCGCGCTCCGGATCGACGGTGATGAACAGGACGCCGGTGCGGTCGGCGTCTTTGCCAAGCTTCTTCAGGACCTCGGAAATCTCGAACAGGGTCGTCGGGCAGATATCAGGGCAGTGGGTAAAGCCGAAAAACACCAGGAACGGCTCGCCCTTCATGTCTTGATCGCTGACGGATTTACCGTTCTGGTCCTCGAGATGAAACGGGCCGCCGACGCCGGCGATTGCGGGTCCGATTGACGACCCGGTACGTCCGGCAAAATGCACGATCGCGCCAAAGACCAGAACGAGTCCGAGGAGGAAAGCGCCGAGTATCGGCAGGACGCGGGACATAGGGGTTCGTACGCTCAAACCGGCCTCCGTCAGCCGAGGCACGCGACAAGGCCGGCACGTATGGTCTCGAAAAAGACGGTTGCGCCGTACTGGGCCCAAAGCCAAACCGTGCCCGCGAGCGCAAGTATAATCGCCGCGACCGCCAGAATGAGCGGCCGCGACATCACGCGTGGTGCGACAGTCTCGCGCATCGGCTGCTCCCGGGCATCCCGTAGATAGGCCGGAATGCGGCAGGCGACAACCGAGCCAGGGCGCGAACCGCCTACTGGCAGGTGTTGTAGAGGGCGGCGAGCTCGCGGCCCCGCAGCGCAATGATGCGCGGCGTCAAGCCACCATGGCGCTCGATCCAGCTCCGGATTTCCGGCGGGTAAAGCCGCATCACCAGCCGCGTGCCGGCGCGCGTCGGTACGAACGAACGCCTAGTGTCGTCATAATAGGACGCCGCGTGGAACCCGAGCACCGCTCGCCGCGTGACGCACACATGATCGCGCGGGATAAAGGCGGTGAATAAAGTGCACGCCGAAAGGCAGGGCCCGTCGATGACGAGGCGCTCGCCCGAGGTGCGCATATCATGGAACTTGTGCACGTAGCCGGTTATCTCGCCCCCCTGATCGTTGGTGACGCGCATGTCCGCCATAGCCACAGACGTAACGAGAGCCGACGCGAGCGCGCCGGCCAAGGCTGCCTGCCATTTCATGCTTGGTCCTTTCCCCGTTCCCGGCGACCATCCTTTGCCATTGTGGCGAGAGTTCGGAATGTCGTCTATTCAATCTTGTCGGGAGCCGGGCTTTTTTCGTCGGAACTCGAAAGCCGGAATGTTCGCGGTGGCGGCGCGCTCCAATCACAAGGCGAATCCACCCGGGTTACGCGATGCTATAGTGTTAGAGTTCACACCAAGAAACGGTTGGCTGAATCCATGGATACATCAGTAGGGCGGAAAACCAACGTCACCGATTTCTCCAGCGCCTATTACCTGCTCGAAGGTCTGAAAGAGATCGGCGTCGATTATTTGTTTTGCAATCTCGGTACCGATCACGCGCCGATCATCGAGGAGATGGCGCATCGCCGCAAGCGCGGCGAGGCAATGCCGAACATCGTACGCTGCCCGCACGAGAACACCGCCGCCCACATGGCGGGAGGCTATGCGCTGGTCACCGGACGCGGCCAGGGCGTGCTTGTCCATGTCGACGTCGGGACCGCCAACGCGGCGAACGCCATGCACAACCTCTTTCGCAGCCGGCTGCCGGTGCTGCTGATGGCGGGCAAGGCGCCCTATACGTCGCACGATGAGCTGGTCGGTACGCGCGACACTCACGTGCATTTCGTTCAGGAGCCGTTCGACCAGGGAAGCTTGGTCAGGCCCTATATGAAGTGGGAGTGGACGCTTCCCTCGGGCGTCGTCGTCAAGGAAGCGCTGCAGCGGGCCTATTCGGTGATGCAAAGCGCACCGCGCGGGCCGGTTTATCTCATGATGCAGCGCGAGACGCTGACACAGCACTGGAACGTGGATGAGATTCGCCGCTATCCGGGTGATCGATACGGAGCGATGGCGGACGGCGGCGCCGATCCGGAGCTTGTTGCTGTACTCGCGGAACGGCTGCTTTCGGCCGAAAATCCGATCCTGATCACCGGCTATGGCGGCATGGATGCGCTGGCCGCCCAGAAGATCGACGAAGTCGCGCAATTCGCCGGGATTCCCATCTTCGAAGCCAATTCCAAAAGCAACATCTCGTACGAGAGTCCGTGCTTCGCCGGCTTTTCGCCCGACAAATTCCTACCCGACGCCGACTTCGGAATGCTGGTCGATGTCGAAGTGCCGTGGTTTCCCGCCGAGGTGCAGCCGAACGAGAATTCTTTCTGGGCGCACATCGACGTCGATGTCCTCAAGCTCGGCTCACCGATGTGGACCTTTCCGGGCAATCTGCGTCTGCAGGGCGGTACCGGACGCATCCTCGACCAGCTGCTGACGGTGTTGAAAGCAAAGGCGGCGCCGCGCTTTAAGGCGGCCGCTGCGGCGCGCGTCGACCGCCTCAAGGCGGTACGGGAAGAGCGTCTGGCGCACGCCGCCAAACTTGCGGCCAACGAGGGCATGCCCGGCGCCATCAATCCGCACTATCTGATGGCGAAGCTCGGTAAGGTGCTGGATGACGAAGATATTATTTTCAACGAAGCGGTGACTAATACGCCCGCCGTGCTGCTGCAAATTCCGCGTCGCCTGCCCAATACGGCGTTCAACACCAACGGCGCCGGGCTGGGATGGTCGGGTGGCATGGCGCTCGGCGCCAAGCTCGCTTCGCCCAAGCGGCTCATGGTGCAAATCGCCGGCGACGGAAGCTTCTATTTCAACAATCCATCCTCGGTCTTTGCCGTGTCGCAGCAATACAAGCTGCCGATCCTGTCGATCGTGCTCGACAATTCCGGCTGGTCTGCGGTCAAGCAATCGACCTTGCGCGTGTTTCCGGACGGCGAGGCCAATGCCGCCAATGAGTTCGAGGCCGAGTTGACCAAAGTTGAGTTCACCAAAATCGGCGAAGCGTTCGGCGCCTATGTCGAGAAAGCTAGTGACCCCGCCGACGTGCCTGCCGCGATCGCGCGCTGCGCCGAGGAAGTTCGCGGCGGCCGCATGGCGCTCCTCCACGCGTGTGTCACGCGGCTTTAGCCGCGCGATAGTCTGCCTCGGCGGTGGCGTCGGCCGGGGCAGCTCCGCCGCGCATGGCGTTGAACACCGGCGTCAGCACGACCGCGATGACGAGGTTGAGAATGACCGTATAGAACGCCGTATAGCCGGGGAATGTATAGCCGGCGAACGCAAGCGGATAATTCGGGTTCAGGTTTGCCGCGACGAACATCCATGAGCCCAGGGCGGTTCCGACGAGCCAGCCGGTCAACAGCGCCCAATCATTGAACCAGCGGGTATAGACGCCGAGCATCACCGACGGCAGGGTCTGGATGATCAGGATGCCGCCAAGGAGCTGCAGGTAGATGGCATATACCGACGGCACGAAGACGATGAAGACGAGCGCGCCGAACTTGACGATCAGCGATACCCATTTCGCCATCTGCGCTTCTTGCTTGTCGGTCGGATTGGGATTGATGAACTCGCGGTGGATGTTGCGGGTATAGAGATTGGCGGCGGCGATCGACATGATCGCCGCCGGAACCAGCGCGCCGATGCCGACGGCCGCAAAGGCGATGCCGACGAACCACGACGGGAAACTATGCAGGAAGAGCGCCGGCACCGCGAAGTTGTTGCCGAACTGCTTGAAGCCCGCCGCGTATTCCGGAAGGCCGCCGACTCCGACGGCAATGGCAAAGAAGCCGACCAGCGCCAGTAAGCCGAGCATGAAGGAGTAACCCGGCAGCATCGCCGCATTGCGGCGGATAGCGTGGCCGCTGCTCGCGCTGAGGATGCCGGTGATGGAATGCGGATAGAGGAAAAGGGCGAGCGCCGATCCCACCGCCAGCGTGGCGTAAATGCCGTAGGCGCCGGTGGTATGGGCGCCGGGAACCGCCAGCAGCACTTTTTGCGCCGGCACCGCGGCGAAGATCTTGCCGAAGCCGCCCATCTGGATCGGAACGACGATGACGGCGGCGAATGCGGTGATGTAGATCAGGATATCCTTGACGATGGCGATCGACGCCGGCGCGCGCAGCCCGCTCGAGTAAGTGAAGGCCGCCAGAATCACGAAGGCGATGACCAGCGGCAGATCGCCCGCGTATCCCGCGCTCGGCACGCCGAGCGCGCCGATGACCACCTGAAGCCCGACCAGTTGCAGGGCGATGTAGGGCATGGTGGCAACAATGCCGGCGACCGCCACCGCCAGCGCCAGCCAGCGATTGCCGAAGCGGCCGCGCACGAAATCCGCCGGCGTGATGTAGTTGTGCTTGTGGCAGACCTGCCAAAGCCGCGGAAAGACTAGGAACAGGATCGGATAGATCAGAATGGTGTAGGGAACCGCGAAGAAGGCAATGGCGCCGGCGCCGAAGGCGAGCGCCGGAACGGCGATGAAGGTATAGGCGGTGTAGAGGTCGCCGCCGATCAGGAACCAGGTAACGATCGTGCCGAACCGCCGGCCGCCAAGTCCCCATTCGTGCAATTGGTCGAGGTCGCCTTTGCGCCAGCGGGCGGCGGCAAAACCCAGCCAGGTTATGAACCCGAACAGCAGGATGAAAATGATCAGCGCTGTCCAGTTGACCTCCGCCACGACACCCCTCCCGATTTATTTGTTCTAATTGCTCAGTCCGGCAACGCGAATGCAGCTCTAATCCTCGGTGGCGAAATACACGATCGCGGTGAGGATGGCGCCGATGATCACCCAGAGCAGCTGATACCAATAGAAGAACGGCAAACCGATCCAGGAGGGCTCCACGCTATTGTAAAATGGCGGCCAGATGACCGCCGCGAGTTGGATCAGGAAAAGCAGGTACCACCAGCTCCATCCGCCCCGCCGCTCGCTGCCGCTGCGTTGATCCATGGAATCCCCCCAAGATGCCGTTTCTCATCTTCCCAAATATTGGAGCGGGCGATGGGAATCGAACCCACGACATACAGCTTGGGAAGCTGTCGTTCTACCACTGAACTACGCCCGCGTTTTGCGTCAGCATAGCGAAGCGCGGCGATGGGCCGCAAGGGCGTCGGCGTCAAAAATATTAGCTGGTAGCTGCGCTTAGCGCAGATCGGCGCTTATATCCGCTCTGCGCAACTGGGTGCTTCGAAGCGGCATGATGGGGCGAAGATCGAAAGTGTCGGGCACGTGCGCCGGTCACGGCAACGCTCTCGGGCACGGAATCGCGCATCTTGACTCTGAACTGATATTGATATCACTATCACTCAAGGAGGACGGACCGATGAACGACAACATGGGCTTGAACCGCACCTTGCCGACGCTGGCTTTCCTGGCCTCGGCGATCGTCCTTTGCATGGTGGTCGGCATTTTCGCCACCGGCTTCTCGCAGGAATTTTTCCAGCTAGCGCCTTCCATCGTCGCGGTCGCTGAACAATTGAGCGATCAGCCGGCCCATGCGTTTGGGCTGCGGCTCAATCTTGGGCTCGATAATCTCTTCATCGTCGTGTATTGCGCGTTTTTCGTGCTTTTGGCGGTCCGTTTGCGCGGCTTGCTCAGCCCGGTGACGATCGGGGTCGCGTTGGCCGCGTTGTTGCTTACCGGTCTCCTCGACGCGCTTGAGAACCAACACATCCTCGCCGTGCTCCACGCTTTGCAGCACGGCGCGCCGTTGTCGAGCGACGAGCTCAAATTTGAAATGGTCGAATCCAATCTGAAATTTCACGCCAGTTATATCGGCTCGTTCCTCTTCGCCTTCGGGTTTTTCCGGCTGGGCGGGCTGGGCCGCGTCATTGCCTGGCTGCTATGGCTCGGCTATGTGCCTCTCGGCATGATCACCTTCGCCGTCCCGGCAGAGACGACGGTGCCGTTCGCGCTGGCGCGCACCGCCTTCTTCGAGTTGGCCTTTGCCCTGGCCGGCGTCCATTTTTTGCGCAACCAGCAGGCGTCTTTCCCCGCGGCAACATGGCACAATGAGGAAAACATCGGCGCCGCGCGCGCCTGACCAAACGCGCAACGATCTGATCGCCGCGGCAGCAAAGCTGTTCAACAGCGTCGGCTATTTCGGCACCGACTCCAACCGGATTGCACGCCAAGCAGGCTACGCACCGGGGACGTTCTATCTGCACTTCCCCGACAAGCTGGCGATTTTTCTTGAAGTCTATCACCGCTGGGTCGATCTGGAATGGCAGGCCATTGCCTCGGTTCTCACACCCGATATGCCAAGCCGGTCGGAGAGCGGCCGGATCGCCAAAGCTGTTTTGCAGCATCATCGCGCGTGGCGGATTTTCCGCGCCAGCTTGCGCGCCCTGACTGTCACCGAGGAAAGCGTTCACCGGGCCCGCGTGGCGCAACGCGAGCGGCAGATCGCGCAGACTTCCGAGTTATTGCGCTCGCGCGGTGTGCGCGTCACTAGGGCGCGAGTTTACGCCAGCCTCTTGCTGTTCGAGATTCTGTGCGACGCTGTCGCGGACGGCGATGCCGCAAGCCTCGGCATCAAGGAACGCGACGTCCTCGCACAACTTGCGGCCGACGTTGCATCGCTGCTCGGCTTCCGCCGGTGACGAACCTGCGCCGCGTCCGTGAAGTCCGGTCACTTTCGCCAACGGCGTTCAGGCGCAGACAGCGGCGAGAAATTTTTCCATTTCCGCCGTAAGCCGATTGCCGTCTTGCGAAAGCGTTTGCGCCGAGGCGAGAATCTGCGTGGAAGCCGAGGTAATTCCGGTCGCGCCGTCGTTGACTTCGGCGATATTGGCGGTGACGTGGGACGCACTTTGGGCCGCCGCTTGCACGTTCTCGGCCATCTGCTGCGTCGTTGCCGCCTGTAGCTCGACCGCTGACGTAATCGCTGTAGCGATTTCCGAGATGCGTCCGATCGTGGCGCCGATTTCCTTGATTGTTGCAACCGAGTCCTGTGTCGCCGCCTGCACGCCGGCGATTTGCACGCCAATTTCGTCGGTTGCTTTTGAAGTCTGCGCCGCGAGCGCCTTGACCTCCTGCGCGACGACCGCGAAGCCACGGCCGGACTCGCCGGCGCGCGCCGCTTCGATCGTGGCATTGAGCGCCAGCAGGTTGGTCTGCTCGGCAATGGCCGTGATCAGCTTGACGACATCGCCGATGCGGCCCGCCGCCCGGGTCAGTTCGGTGATCCGGGCGTCGGTTTTTTCCGCTTGCGCTACCGCCTCGGCCGCGATCCGGGTCGAATCTTGTACCTGTCTGCTGATCTCGGCGGCCGACGCAATGAGCCGCTCCGTGGCGAACGAGACCGACCGGACGTTCTCCGAGGCTTGCGTCGATGCCGACAAAACCTTGCCGGACAGATCCCGCGTCGCTCCGGCCGTCGCGCTCAAGGCTTCGGCGGCCGCTTCAAGCTCGGTCGAGGACGATGACACCGAGCGCACGACGTTCGCCACTGTCTTCTCAAACGAGCGCGCGAGCGCCTGCATCTCGGTTTGACGCCGCTCTGCGGTGCGTCGCGCGGTCTCCTTTTCCGCGATCTCCAATTGCTCGATGCGGATGAGTTTCTCTTTGAAGGTCTGCGCCGCGCGCGCGTTGTCGCCGACCTCGTCCTGCCGTCCGGTATAAGGAACCTCAATGTCTTTGTTGCCGCCGGCGAGCTCCAACAGGACTTCGCCGATGCGGCGAATCGGGCCACTGATTGCGACCGCGCCAAACACGGCGACACCGGCGAGAACGGCGATGACGAATAAGCCCATGCCGAGGTCGAGTCGGCTGACCTGCGCCGTCTCGGTATTTGCTTGTGTCTTTCGTTGCTCGGCCGCTTCGATCAATGCAGCCGTTGTGACCTCGATCAGCGTGTTGATTTCGTTGCCGATCTCGCCGCTGCGTTTGACCTTGTCGACCGTGTTGCCGTAATCCTTCGCCGCGGCGGCGAGCTCGCTGACCACGCCGACATAGCTTTTGACCAGTCCCGCGAGCCGCTCGAGCCGTTCTTTATCGGCCGGATCGTCGGTGATCTCGAGCGCGATCTCAATATGCCCCGCCGCCGACGTTTCGTCGGCGTTGAGTCTGCTCAGCGCCCGATCGAATTCGCCCGGCGCAATCGAAAGGCGAATTTCCCGCGACTCGAGCTGCATGCTCCGCAAATCGTCGGCGGCGCGCAAAGCCTCGACGGCGGCGAGCTGCCTGTTGTCGGCGGCGATACGCTGCCGTCCGGCCAAGTGGTCGCCGTATTGCTGTTCGGCCAGCATTCCGGCGACCAGCAATACGCCAATGCCCGCCCAGACGGCGAGTTTGGTACGAATCGAAAAATCATAAGCTGCCATCGACCGGCCCACAGCAATCGCGGCATGATTGATGCGGTTGGTTAATTTGCGGTAAAATCATGCCTTCTGGCAGGCTCAAAATCATTGAACCTGCATGGAAAATCGGCTTGGGGCCGGAGTCATGATCGGGCCGAGCCGGACGCGCGCATTTGGACGCGGAAAAGTGCTCCGCTGGGTCGGCGCTGGCGAGCGCCTAGCTCCGCCCGAACTGCCGCCGCAGCTCGGTTTTTGCTTGCTCTAGCGTCCGGCGCCGGCTGGCGGGCAAGTTCTTGCCGGCACGATTGATGTAGAACACCAGCATCGACAGCGCCGAGCGGTATGGCTCGGCCTTGCGCCGTCGGCTCTGCTCCGCCGAGCGTTTGAGCGACGCGGCGATGCGTTTGGGGTCTTTCAGGCTGAAAACGCCAGGTTTGAGATCGAGCGCGTTGCTCTCTGCGGTCACGCGACCGGACCAGTAGCTCGTGGCTTTGCGGCGTGTCGCCTTTTGGCGGTTCGATTTTGGCCGCGTCATTTTTCGCCGGGTCGAAGTGCCAGCCATAGGCAAGACCTCACGGTACTGAACACGGAAGAAAATCGTACAAGCGCTGTATTTGTTTCCGCAGACGCCAAATCCGGCCGGCGCTTTTTAGCTGTCGGGTCGCTCGTGCGCCTCTCACTCCGGCGCTACCCATGTTGCCTCCGGCCCAATGTGGAGGCTACCAATATAGCGTCTTTTGCAAATTGGTTGAACGGTCCATGGATGGGCAGGCGCAGATCGTCATCGATCGGGTGACGCACACCTACCGTCCGGCGCACGGACGCACCGTGCTCGCGCTTGCGGATGTTTCGCTCGAGGTGCGTTCGCGCGAATTCCTCGCGCTGCTCGGACCCTCGGGCTGCGGCAAGTCTACTTTGCTCTATCTCATCGGCGGGTTTCTGCCGACCGAGGCAGGCCGGATCTTGGTCGAAGGCAAGCCGGTCTCGGCGCCCGGGCCCGATCGCGGCATTGTCTTTCAGCATTTCGCGCTGTTTCCGTGGAAGACGGTGCGCGCGAACGTCCTCTACGGCCTCGAACGGCAGCGGCTGCCGCGCGCGGAACGGGCGCGCCGCGCCCAGGCGTTCATCGATCTTGTCGGCTTGAACGGATTTGAGGAAAGTTACCCGTCGCAGCTATCCGGTGGAATGAAGCAGCGCGCTGCCATCGCGCGCACGCTCGCTGTCGATCCCCGCATTCTCTTGATGGACGAGCCGTTCGGCGCGCTCGACGCGCAGACGCGCGCGCTGATGCAGACCGAGCTGCTCGGCATCTGGCAGCGCACGCCCAAAACCGTGATCTTTGTCACGCACGATGTCCAGGAAGCGGTCTATCTGGCCGACCGGGTGGCGGTGATGTCGGCGCGGCCAGGCCGCATCAAGGCGATTGTCGAGACCCGCTTCGGCAATCGCGATCCGGGCATACTGCGCAGCAAAGAGTTTATCGAAAAGGTCGAAGAAATCTGGAATCTGGTGCGCGTCGAAGCGATCAAAGCGCAGGAGCACGCGGGATCGTGACGCGGACCGTCATGCGGTATCTGCCGCTCCTGATCCTGGCGCTCGTCTGGGAGGCCGCCACGCGGCTCAACGTCGTGTCCGCGCTTGCGCTGCCGCCTCTGAGCCACGTGGCAGCAGCGTGGCTTGATCTCGCCCGCGACGGAGAACTCGTCGAGAATGGACTGATCTCGATCTACCGCGGAGTCGTCGGTCTGTTATTCGCCGTTGTCGTCGGCGGCATATTGGGTGTGGCGATGGCCGCGTGGCGGCCGCTCGATATGCTTTTGAAACCGCTGGTGGAGCTGTTTTATCCACTGCCGAAATCGGCGCTCATTCCAGTCACCATTCTTTGGCTCGGCCTCGGCGATGCCTCGAAAATTCTTCTCATCTTTCTCGGCTGTATGATCCCGGTGACCATCGGTGCCTACAATGGAGCGCGCGGGAGCGATCACGCGCTGGTCTGGTCGGCGCAGAGCATGGGTGCTGGCCGCCTGCGCATGTTGTGGGATGTCTTGGTACCGAGCGCGCTGCCGGAACTGCTCAACGGCATCCGCACCGCGTTGGCGCTGTCCTTCATTCTCTTGGTGAGTTCCGAGCTGATCTCGGCGCAGCGGGGATTTGGCTACTTGATCGGGTATCTCGGCGATACCGGTTCGTACGAAGGCATGTTCGCGGTCGTTCTCACCGTCGCCTTTCTCGGCTTCGCCGCGGACCGGCTCTATCAGATTCTCATGCACTGGTTGCTGCGATGGCGCGAATAGGGGACCAAACGGCCGCCACTGTTGTGCGGGCGGGGGCCGATCGGCAATCTGCGAACGGCGCCGGCATCGTCTTGCGGATCGGTGCGCGTTGTTTGGTGATTGCGTTGTTGCTGGTCGCCTGGGAGGCGTTTGCCCGCAGCGGCAAGGTGACTCCCTTCATGCTGCCGCCGTTCAGCGCGGTCGTGGTGCGCATCTATACAGAAGCGATTACCGGACACCTCTGGCCCAACCTTGGCCTCACCGTCTATCGCGCGATGGCGGGTTTTTTTATTGCAGCCTTCGGCGGGATTGCGCTCGGTGCGGCGATGTCGCGCGTGAGGTCTATACGGTGGTTCTTTGACCCGATCATCTCCGTTGGCTTTCCGATGCCGAAAATCGCGTTCCTGCCGATCGTGATACTTTGGCTCGGCGTCTATGACGTGTCCAAGATTTCAATGGTGGTGTTTGACGCGATCTTTCCGGTGGTAACGGCGACCGTCGCGGGCCTCGCGGCCGTCGACAAGGAGCTTATTTGGTCGGCGCGGAATATGGGTGCAGGCGAACGCGAGCTGATGTGGCAAGTCGCGTTGCCGGCGGCACTGCCGCAAATCCTCACCGGCTTGCAGGTTGCGCTGCCCATCGCACTGATCGTCGAGATCGTCGTCGAGATGGCGATGGGAGGTTACGGGCTCGGCGGCGCGATGATGAGCGCTTCCCGCTTTGCCGATTCGCGCGGCGTGTTCGCCGGCATTGTCGAGATCGCGATCGTCGGCTACGCGCTGATCAAGGCCATGACGTTGATCCGTCGCCGGCTGCTGGTGTGGCATCACGAG
>JBEKSB010000001.1:0-68338 GCA_049517455.1 Xanthobacteraceae bacterium | reverse complement strand
GGACGCCGGCATGAGTTCGGCTGCGATGCCGCCATTTATCTGACGCAACCGGGCGCCGCGACGCGCGTGCGCTCCTGGACCCCGACGGCGCAGGCGCAGCACGCCTTCATGATTACCCACAACGAGTCGATCTCGATCTCGGACTACTTCACGCTGCGCGAGGGCGGCAAAGTGGTCTATCGGCCGACCTGCCACTACGCCTATCACCCGTGTGACGATGCCGTGCTGTCGCTGCACGAGATGGCCGGCGCCGCATGGCAAACGCAACCCGAGTGGAAGATCCTGGAAGAACACGACATCGTCGATGGCGTTGATGAGCTTGGCGTGCTCCTCTACGGACACGCCAAGAACGCCTATTGGTACGGCTCGCAGCTCTCCGTCGAGGAGACGCGCCGGCTCGCGCCCTACCAGAACGCGACCGGATTGCAGGTTACCTCGGCCGTACTCGCCGGTGTGGTCTGGATGCTGGAAAATCCCGATTGCGGCATCGTCGAAGCCGACGAGATGGATTTCCGTCGCTGCCTCGAAATCCAGCGGCCCTATCTCGGGCCAGTGATCGGGCGCTACACCGCGTGGACGCCCGCCGACCGCCGGGGCGAATTGTTTCCTGAGGACGTCGATCGCGACGATCCCTGGCAGTTCACCAACGTTCTGGTGCGTTGATGATCGGCGGCGGGTCCAACCCTGCCGCCCTCGTCATCGCGCCGTTTACACTCCGCGTTAAAAGATCAGTGCGTCCCAGGCGTTTGAAAGCCGGTGCCGGAGCGCAACGATTTCGACATTCGCGCGACCACCGGATCGTATTTCTGTTTTAGGCGGCTCGGATAGGACGCGACTAAACCCTCGGTCATTTGCCCGCCGTGAGACAGCAGGTGCCGTTCGTAGAACACGCCGTCGCCGCTCGTTCCCGAAATCACGAACCAATTGTCGCCCTGGGCCTGATAGGTAATGACTTCACCGGCTTTTAGGTTTTCCGTTATGAATTCCTTCAGTCCCGCAAGATTGAAATCGAGCGCGTTATGGGACGCGAAGACCGAGAAATCCGCACCGTCGTTGCTCTTGAATTCGCCATCATAAACGCAGAAGACGATTATGTGCGAACATTGTGATACCGTGGCCGGTCGTCTACCGTTGACGCGGCGAGGCGTCCCGAACCTGCAGCTGCTGCAACCGCGAGTCTCACGCTTGTTCCAGATGCGCTTGCCGCAAACGCCAAGGCCAAAATCCGCATCGTCGGCGGCATCTACACGCTCACCAGCGGACCAGGCAGAGCTGTTGCCCTAAGCATCGCGCTTCGTTCGCGTCCTGCGCGATCAAGAAAAAAGCCGCCCGAAAATGGGCGGCTCTTTGTTACCGACGGCGGGATCGCTATTCCGTGACTTTCCTGAAGGCATCCTTCACGTCACCCACGGCATTGTGCGCGGCGCCTTTCGCCTTATCCAGCTTGCCTTCCGTCTGCAACTCCTTATCGCTCATGAGTTTGCCGGCGGTGTCTTTGATGGCGCCTTTGGCATTGTCGGCAGCGCCCTTCACGTGTTCGCGATCCATGATCGGCTCCGTTGTTGTGGAGGTGTCATGACAACGCGCGAGACCATCGACGGTTCCAATTACGGAAACTTCGATGCCGGTCATCCTTGGCGCAGCATACTCTCGATGCGCCGGTCGGGAACGAGCCACATAACCGCCACCAGCGCATAGAGCGCGATCGACAACCAAGGGCTGACAAATGCTACCGCAATTCCGGCGATGTACAGAACCGGCGAGAGCTTGCCTTTAAAGTCGTTGCCGAGCGCTTTGGCCAGCACCGAATGGCTTCCCTGCTGGCGGATAATCGTTTTCTGTAAAATATAGTAAGCGATGGCCGGCATCAGCAGTACCGCGCCGTAGACGGCGGTCGGCAATGGCGCCGAAAGGTTTTGCCCCATCCATGCAGTCGCAGCGGGGATGATCGAAAGCCAGAACAGCAAGTGAGAATTGGCCCAGAGGATGAGCCCATCGACCCGTCCGACCGTATGCAGGAGATGGTGATGGTTGTTCCAGTAGATTGCCAGATAAACGAAACTCATGACGTACGTCAGGAAGCTGGGAGCCACTCCCTTAAGCGCCGTTAGATCGTCGCCGTGCGGCACCCGCAACTCGAGTACCATAATGGTGATGATGATGGCGATGACACCGTCACTGAACGCGGTAAGACGATCTTTTCCCATGGTCAATTCGCGGGACTGAAGTAATCGATTCGAACCGGCTGATCGAACCTGCCGCCATGCGCGGCGTAGGTTTCGGCGAAGCGGTGACGCACTGCCGACGCCAGGACCGCCTCTTTCGTGTAGCCGTTGAACCTCATGTTGGCGATCATGCGCTCGGCAAACGAATCGAAATCGGTAAAGCTCCGCGCGTCGGTATAGGTCGAGATTTGGTCCGTCGCAAAGTGCGGACGAGCAAAATGAGCGAGCGCCTCGGCCGCGGCTTTCCGCACCGGGGTTTCATCGTGGAACAACTCCATGACGTACTGATGGGGGCCCTGTGCCAGTGGCTCCGCCACATAGAGGCGGCCCGACGGCCGCAACAGCCGGCGCGCCTCTGCGATCGCTCCTTTCAGCTTTGCTCCCGGTACGTGGTGGAGCGAAAAAACAAAGAGCACGAGGTCGGCTTCGTGATCGGGCTCCGGAATGGCGTCAGCCGCCGCTCTCGCAAGACGATAGCCACCTGCGCCATGTGCGGTCGGCCCGGTCTCCGCGATAAACGGATCGTAGCCCGTGACCTGCGCGCCAAGCGCCGCGAGAGCGCGCGTCAACTGTCCCTCGCCGCAGCCAATATCGAGAATGCGTAACCCCTCGACCGGGCCAACCGTCGCCAGCAGCGCCTCGAGATGCGATTTCGCGCCGAGATCGCTCATGGAAGACTGTGCCATTCATCCGCTCCAGTATCTTTCGACGACGAATCCCGGCTTCGATCTACGGTTCGCCTGGCTTGAATGGCAATTCCTTGCCGGGCGGAACGCTGCCCTCGCTCATCGCCAGGACCATGGCGACGCCGATATAGGTGCCGGCGACCGCCGTTAAGTCGACAACCTGCTGCTCGCCGAAAAGCTCCTTCGCGCGATTGAAGGTTTCGTCGGACACTTCGTGCTTGGTCGTCAGCTCGGTGACGAAGTCATAAACAACCGCTTCTTCCGGCGGCATGTTTGATGGCCGTTTGTTGGCTTTGAGCTCGGCGACGATGTCCGGCGACAGCCCCGCCTTGATGGCGAGCGGCGCGTGCGCAAGCCACTCGACTTGCGAGCGCCATTGCCGCCCGATGATCAGGATCGCAAACTCATTGAGCTTCAACGGCACCGACGTTTCCCAGCGCAGATAATGAAGGAGATCGAACATTCTTTGTCCGAGCACGGGGCTGCGGAGCAGCGGATTGTAAGGTCCGCCTAGACCCACGCTCGAAACCTTCATAATCTGCTCGCCGAGCGGCTTTTGCTTGTCGGTGAGCTGATCCATCGTGAGCTGCGGAAAGCGAGGCTCTTTGCTCATGGCATGGGGTCCAATGGTTGTCACTGCAAACCAACCGGCGGCCGCAATTAGCGTGGTCATCATCGCGAGGGCCAGACGTTTCATGGGGTTCCTCCACGCTCCAATTGTCTCGCTCGGATAGACACCATCTTTCGCCAAAATGTAGCGAAGGCCATGGCGCAATACCATTGGCATCACGATCAAAAGTCCAGCAGCAATGTGATGCAGGCTTGCGACTCGTTCTATTTGGCAGGGTTTCCGAAAGCCCGCAGCCCAGCACTGACGAAGGGAACGAGCTCGCGCAAAGCGCCTTCGATGTCGTCCGAACGGCACAGGCCGCGCGACAGCCGCTCGATCCGGCCGGTCGCCGACATGACCTGCACCATCGACCCGATCAAAAACATGTAGCCCCAATAGATCGATTGCGGCGTCGCTTTCGGCAAAGTCAGCCGCAACGCGTTGATGAAGTGCAGCGCCGTCGGATCGAGCACGTCGCTGGTCAGCGCGATGAATTTCGGCAGCACGTCGAGCTGCGAGGCGAGGTTGCAGTAGTGACGCCAGCCCGCGTCGCCGTCGACCAGACGTCGCAGTAGCGGCTCGAGGAAGGCGGTCACGATCGCCTCCACCGACGGCGACCGGGCACCGGCCTCATGCCGCGCCAATTCGAGTGCCCGTACCCGCTCTTCGTGAACAATGCGCGCCCGGCGCGCGATCACCTCGTGCAGTAAATTGTCTTTGCTGCCGAAGTGATAGTTGACGAGCGCAAGGTCGACGCCGGCCACTTCGGTGATGGTGCGCAGCGAGACGCCATCGAATCCGTTTTCGCCGAAGCAGCGTTCGGCCGCATTGAGGATCGACAGCCGCGTCGTATCGCCGCGCCGGGCGACACTGCGTTCGCCGCGCGCCGCCGGTTTGCTCTTTGGCGCGGCGACGCGAGCGGACTTCCGGGCCAATGCGCTTTTCGCCTTCATGGTGGCATGGAACTCCTTGGCGAGGATGGCCGACCTAGTCGATCGGCGCCCGCATGCTTGACTCTACCGGAATTTCAACATTCAATGAAATACAATAATACGAATGATCAAGATCGCGGCAAGCGATTGAATGTCGGGAGGACGGTATGAGGCTTGTCACATTCGCTGCCTCCGGCGCCGAGCGCATCGGCGCCTTCGTCGACGGCGACAGCCGGATCGTCGATTTCGCGGCGGCGCAAGGTGGCGCGAATCCCGCCTTCACCAGTATGCAGGCGCTGATCGAAGCCGGCGAGGTTGGCCTCAATCGGGCCCGCGAGATTGTTTCGGATGCGCAGCGGCGCGGCCGCGGTACGATCGAAACCGCCTCGGTCAAGTTGCTGGCGCCGTTACCGCAGCCGCCGCAAATGCGCGACTTTCTTTGCTTCGAGAAACATCTGATTCAGGCCTTCACCCGCATACAGAAGATGCGCGCCGCCACCGCGCCCGATCCGGAAAAAGCGCTGCGCGAGCTGGAGAAGCAGGGGGCCTTTAGGCCGCCGAAGATCTGGTACGAGCGCCCGAGCTTCTACAAGCCGAGCCGTTTCGCCGTCTGCGGCACCGACCAAGACGTGACCTGGCCGGCCTACTCGAAAACGATCGATTACGAGCTGGAGTTCGCCTGCGTCATCGGCAAGGCGGGTCACGACATCTCCAAGGACAAGGCGCGCGCCCACATCTTCGGCTACACCATCTTCAACGATCTTTCCGCTCGCGACGAGCAGAGCCTGGAAATGCTCAGCAATCTCGGGCCGGGCAAAGGCAAGGATTTCGATAATTCGAATCCGGTCGGCCCCTGCATCGTCACCGCCGATGAAATCCCCGATCCCTACGCGCTGGACATGATCGTGCGCGTCAACGGCGAGGAGCGCGGCCGCGGCAGTTCGCGCGAAATGCATTGGAAATACGAGGATTGCATCGCCTTTGTTTCGCGCGACGAGACGATCCATCCGGGCGAGCTGTTTTGCTCCGGAACCGTCGGCAACGGCTCCGGCCTCGAAACCGGGCTTTACGTCGAGCCGGGCGAAGTGATCGAGCTCGAGGTCGAAAAAATCGGCGTGCTGCGCAATCGCATCTTGCGCCACTGAAACAAACCATTCGGGAGGAACACATGATTCAAAAGATCCGACGCGTCGTCACCGGCCACAACGCCGCCGGCAAAGCCGTCATCCTGTTCGATGATCACGCGCCTAACGCGACCCCGCTCAAAGGCTGGCCGGGCGCCGGCGTCACCGAAGTCTGGGTCACCGACGAGATGCCGGTCAGCAATGACGGTTCGAAAGACCGCTCGCTGCGGCCAATGCGTCACGATCCGACTCCGTTGGGCACCATCTTCCGCGTCGTCGAAATTCCGCCCGAGAGCGCCGGGACCAAGATCGACGCCAGCGCCACCTTCGGCCAGCTCGGCAGCACCAATAAGCCGAGCGCCGCGGATTCCGCCAAACACCCCACGATGCACAAGACCGATTCGATCGATTACCTCGTAGTGATCTCGGGCTCGATGCACATGCTCATGGAAGACGGCGAGGTCGAGCTTCATGCCGGCGACTGCATCGTCCAGCGCGGCACCAACCATGCCTGGGTCAACCGCAGCGGCAAGCCTTGTCTCATCGCCGCGGTGCTGATCGACGCCAAGTCGGCACCCTGATCGAGATCGGCAACGCCCGATGAACCTCGCGGGTTGGGTCGAGAAATGGGGACGCGCCGCGCCCGATCGGCCGGCGATTGCCGACGGCGCCGCCACCTACGCGAATTATCGGCAATGGGCGGCGCGCTCGCGCGCGCTTGCCGGCAACCTGCGCACCATGTGCCGTCCGGATGACCGGGTGGCCATCGCCATGACCAACCGGCCCGAATTTCTCGAAGCACTGTTTGCGATCTGGCATGCCGGGCTGGTCGCGGTGCCGATGAACGCCAAGCTCCATAGCGAGGAGTTCGGTTACATCATCGGGAACACGGAAGCTTCGCTCATTCTCGCGAGTCCCGACCGCGCCGAAGATGTCGCACGGCATGGCCGCACGATCGCGACCGGCAGCGCCGAATGGCGGCGGCTTTATCAAGGCGACGGCATCGACGTCGTATCGCGCCGGCCCGACGATCTCGCGTGGTTGTTTTATACCAGCGGCACGACCGGCCGCCCCAAAGGCGCGATGCTGACGCATGGCATCATGATGGGGCAAACGCTGGCCTATTTCGCCGAAATCGAGCCGGTTGGTCGGAGCGATTGTGTTCTTCACGCCGCGCCGATGTCGCATGGGTCAGGCTGCTACGGCCTGCCCTACGTTGCCATGGGGGCCAGCACCGTTATTCCAGAAAGCGCCGGCTTCGACCCGGAGGAGATCGCGGCACTGCTTTCGATCCACGGCAACGTCAGCTTTTTTGCCGCGCCGACCATGGTGAGCCGTCTGATCGATCACGCCGGGTTCGCCGCGGGCGATCATCGCGGCCTACGCACCATCATCTATGGCGGCGCGCCAATGCATTTCGAAACGCTGCTCCGCGCGATGGATTTGCTCGGCCCGAAACTCGCGCAAATTTACGGTCAGGGCGAAGTACCCATGACCATCACGGCGCTGTCGAAGGAGATCCACGCCGACCGCGCGCGGCCGCGCTGGCGCGAGATCATGGGCTCAGTCGGATTGCCGCGCGCCAATGTCGAGGTGCGCGTTACCGATGAAGACGATCGCGACCTGCCGGTCGGCGAAATCGGCGAGGTGCTGGTTCGGGGCGAAGTGGTGATGGCGGGTTATTGGAGAAATCCTGAAGCAACCGCCGAGACCCTGCGCGGCGGCTGGCTGCACACTGGCGACATGGGCGCATTCGACGACGAGGGTTTCCTCACGCTGAAGGATCGTTCCAAGGATCTGATCATCAGCGGCGGCAGCAACATCTATCCGCGCGAGGTTGAAGAGGTATTGCTGCGCCACCCCGGCGTGTTCGAAGTTTCGGTCATCGGCCGTCCGCATCCGGATTGGGGCGAGGAAGTCGTCGCCTGCATCGTGGCGCGTCCGGAACAAAAGGTATCCGCGGAAGAATTGGACGCGCTGTGCCTTTCCGCGATTGCACGGTTCAAACGGCCACGTGGCTACGTCTTTCTCGAGACGCTACCCAAGAACAATTACGGCAAGGTGCTGAAAACCGAGTTGCGCAAGCTGCATGGTCAAAGCAGCTAGCAAATCACGACGTGAACCAAGGAGAATACAACAATGACAACGCTATCGAGACACATCATAAGCGCCGCAACGCTGGCGGCGCTCGCAGCGCTAAGCGTCGCTTCATTCAGCTTGCCCGCCGCCGCGGAGGAGCCGCTGAAGATCGGCTTCAGCATGGCCGAAACCGGTCCGCTAGCGGGCACGGGCAAATCGGCCCTGCTGGCAATGACCATGTGGGCCGAGGATATCAATGCCAAGGGTGGCCTGTTGGGACGGCAGGTCAAACTGGTTCACTACGACGATCAAAGCAATCCGGCGAATGTGCCGGCGATCTACGCCAAGCTCCTCGACATCGATAAAGTCGATCTCATCAACAGCGGCTACGGCACGCCCCTCATCGCCGCGACGATACCGCTCGCGATGCAGCACGACATGGTGCTGATCGGCCTGTTCGGCCTCGCCAATAACGCCAAGTTCAAATACGACAAGTTTTTCGGCATTTTCCCGGCCGGCGAAAAACCGGCCTTGACGATCATGCAGCCATTCTTCGATGCCGCGATGACGATGAATCCGAAACCGAAAACGGTCGCCGCCGTGTATCCCGAAATGGAATTCGGTCACGCCATCATGAACGGCATCAAGGCCGCCGCTTCCGCTGCCGGGTTGCAAATCGTCTACGATCAAGGATTTCCGCCGAGCATGACCGACCTGACCACCGTGGTGCGGCAGATTCAGGCGACGAACCCGGATATCGTGGCAATCGGCACGCAGCCGGGACAATCGATCGCCATCGTTCGCGCCATCAGCGAGGTCGGTCTGAAGGCGATGATCGTTGGCGGCGGCATGACCGGGTTACAGACGCCGGATGCCGAGGGATTGTTGGGCGAGCAGCTTAACGGCTTCGTCAATTTCAATATCTGGCTGCCAGCACCCAAGATGCAATATCCCGGCGTGATGGATTTCCTCAAACGCTACCAGGAGCGGGCCAAGGCCGCAGGCGTCGATCCGATCGGTTATTACATGGCTCCGTGGGCTTATGCCGATCTGCAAATTCTCGGCCAAGCGGTCGAGGCCACCAAGAGCACCGCCGGTGACAAGCTCGGTCCCTACATGCATGAGAACACCTTCAAAACTTTGATCGGCGACGTGAAGTTCGGCGAAAGCGGCGAATGGGCCAACCCCCGCATGCTTGCGGCGCAATTCCAGCACGTCAAAGGCAACGACATCGAGCAGTTCAAGGGCACGGACACATTGATTGTGCTCTCACCGGCCGAGTACAAAAGCGGCGACCTGATTTATCCGTTCCAGGACGCCCGTCACTAATACGGCGCGGCGCACAGGATCGGCTCGCTCCGCCAGCGCGGCGCGAGCCGGTTCGTCATAGAAACCGGTTCGTCATAGAAAACTGATCGGCCAAAGCACAACGCCATGACGATAACCTATCCCCTCCTTGTTAACGCGGTAATTACGGGGCTGCTGATGGGCGGCTTCTATGCCGCGCTCAGCGTCGGCGCCACCGTCGCTTTCGGCCTTCTTGATATCGTCAACATCGCGCATCCGACCTTCGCGGTGATCGGCGCCTACGCGGTTCTCGTGCTCAACCGCACCTTCAACATTGACCCAATCCTGGCCGGGCTTCTGTTGACACCGGTGTTCTATGGCGCCGGGACGTTGCTCTATCGCGTCTATTACCACTTCTTCGAGCGGCGCGGCGACGACGCGATGCGTGGGTTGGCGTTCTTCTTCGGCCTGATGTTCCTCGCCGAAGTGATGCTGATCATGCTTTTCGGCGTCGATTTCCGGTACGTCCAGGCGCCCTACATCACCACGACGTTGAACTATGGCCCGATCGCGCTGCCGCTGCGATTGGCGGTGCCGTTCGCCGGCTCGCTTCTCATGCTCATCGCGCTCGAACTGTTCCTGAAAAAGACTTTCATCGGGCACGCCATCGTCGCCGTGGCGCAAGATCCGTTCGCGCTACGGCTGGTCGCGGCATCGCCGGTACGGATCAAACGCATCGCCTTCGGCGTCGCCTGCGCCAGTGCGGCGCTCGCCGGCGCCTTCATCATCGTCATCGAACCCTTGCAGCCCGCGGTCGGCCGCGATTTCATCGGCCGGGTATTCGCGATCTGCGTCTTCGGCGGCCTCGGCAGCCTTCCCGGCACGGTGGTCGCGGCGATTTCACTTGGGCTTGTCGAAAACCTGACCACCGTCTTCATCGGCCCGTCATGGTCGCCAGCCGTTGCGTTCGGCGCGCTCTTGGCGACGCTGGCATGGCGACCCTCCGGCCTGTTCGGGCGGAGCTGAAACGTCATGGGGAATTGGCGCTTCCTCGCCATCGCTGTCAGCGTCGCCGCTGCCACATTCGGTGTCGGGGTCTGGATCAATCTCGATTATCTGTTCTTCGCCGGTTACGTCATCCTGCAATATGTCGTGTTGGCGACCGCCTGGAACATCCTCGGCGGCTATGCCGGCTACATGAATCTCGGCGTGTCGGCGTTCTTTGCGCTCGGCGCCTATACGACGGTCGCACTCGAGACCGCGCTGAAACTGCCCCTGCCGCTCACGATCCCGGCAGCCGGTGTCGTCGCCGGAGTGGTCGGACTCGGCATGGGCTATCTGACGCTCCGCCTCAAGGGCATTTATTTTGCTATTGCGACGCTCGCGCTCGCCGTAGTGGCCGAGACCTTTGTCACCAACTGGGATTATGTCGGCGGCTCGGCGGGCGCCTACCTTTTGCATCCGCTGCGCGGTCCCTGGTTCGGCAGCTATACCGAGTATCTCTTTCTGCTGATGCTGATCCTGGCGACGCTCTCCATTGTCGTGGCCCGCGCGGTTGAGCGGTCGTGGATCGGTTACGGTTTGACGGCGATTCGCGACGACGAGGGCGCAGCCGAAGCGAGTGGCGTGCCGACGCTGCGCCTCAAGCTTTTCGCCACCGCCCTGAGCGGGGCGCTCATGGGAATGGCCGGCGCGCCGCTGCCGTATTACGTCAGCTTTCTCGAGCCAGCCTCGGCTTTCAATCTCGGCTACGCCGTCACCACTATCGCCATGCCAATGATTGGCGGTACCAAAACCTGGCTCGGGCCGCTCATCGGATCGCTGCTGCTCGCGACCACGCAACAGGTGGCGTCAGTGACGATCTCGTCAGAGGTCAATCTCCTGGTCGTCGGTGTATTGTTGGTCGGCTTCGTCATGCTGGCGCCCAACGGCATTGTCGGCTGGTTCCAGCGGCGCTGAGCGCGACACTGTGTTCTTGGCTATTTAATTTATATGCCAAAGATATCTTACCAATATCGAATTCCTATGCAGCGACCGACATATTCGAACTGGTACGTGAGCATTTCCAGGCGAACGCCGGTGGCTAGTTCAATGTATTGCGAATATCTAAGATCGGTCGCTGCTTTTACCTCAGCAGCCATTGCAATCGGCGCCATGGTCAACTGCGCGGCCCAGGCTGAAAATGCGGACGTGAGCGCCCGCCGCGCCTCCGAACGAACGACTTTCACCGACGCCGAGATCAAGGACGGCTTCTTTAAGACCGCGTTCCGTGGGGAGCTGCAATTCGATCGACGGGTAGAACGCATCCGTAAATTCGACGAGCCGGTCCGAGTGTTCGTCGTCAATCGTGGCGCGCACGATCGCCGCGCCCAAATCGCCATGATCGTCGCAGACATCCGCGCTCGTGTCGATCATCTCGATTTGGCGATGACCGACGACCGCCAAGCTGCGAATTTCGTCGTGACACTCGTGCCGAAGCGCGATCTCGCGCGGACGATCCGTTCCAACTACGGCACGGACAAGGCGAAGCAAATTCAGCGCGTGCTAGACCCGCAGTGTTTGTCCGGCATCGGCAAGGATCAAAACTATCGCATCCGCCGCGCTGAAGTGATCCTGCCGGCCGACGCTGAAGAATTTTCCTTTTACGATTGCGCCTACGAAGAATTGTTGCAAGCGTTGGGGATCATCAATGACGACAATTCGGTGCCCTGGACCATGTTCAATGACGACGTACAAATGGGATTCTTCGACGTATATGATCAGCACCTTGTCAATATTCTCTATGATCCACGTGTTCGGCCTGGAATGACCAAAGACGAGATCGATAAGCTGTTGCCGCAAGTTTTGCCGGCGGTGCGAACGTGGGTCGCCAATAGCAATCCGCGAAGAGGCGCGGATGGCCGCGATGACCGCACTGAAAGATAAGCCGAGAGCCGCCTACACTGCGCGCTTAGTTAGTTACATTCTCAGCGGCGCAGCATCCCGCATCTGACCGACATTTCGCGTCAGACAGACATCAATTCGTTGCAGTTCCTCTCAACTCAGCGCTTTGACACAGCGTGCTTCGCCGAAGAAGAAGAGAATTCCGTAATCCTGAAATCGGCTGTTTGTACCTGCCGATGATGCCGGCCTTGATTAAGGCTCGCGGTATGGGTCGCATTGTTGTACATCGACGGAGCGCTCGTCGCTCCTCCGGCTTGCGCGGATACGAACGATCCGAGCGACAAAATCGCGAGCGCGGCGGTGATCGTAACAAGTTTTTTGCACATCATGTCCTCCATGGGTTTCGAGTGAACGTTTCCTCTTCGGGGTCTTGACGATTCCTGCAATCGAATATGATCCGCACTCTTGAGCTGCGCAAGAATCAAACAACCACTGCTTACAAAATCGGCAAGAGACATTTTGATCAAAAAACGCCCACGTTTATGACGCGGTGCAACAGATGCGATGCAATAGAGAAATACTGCGCTGCGAAGTGGTGGAGGAATGCTGCCCTGCGAAGTGGCGCGGCCGCGACCGGACGGCCCGCGAGCGCGCAAATTGACAAAGTGGGGCGAATAGATCGACCTTACCGATGACGAGGCGCCTTTGCGCAGTCTCTGGGGAGGACTAAGTCATGGCGCTCACTGAATCCGCTGCGCCTACTCCGCACGTACATGATCTGCAAGATATGTCGGCGCGCGAGATCGCCGGTCACATTGCCGCCCGCGATCTGTCATCCGCCGAAGTGGTGGAGCATTTCATTGGGCGCCTCAACGCCGTCAACGGCAAGCTCAATGCCGTCACCGCGGATTTATCCGAAAGCGCGCGCAAAGCGGCCGCGAACGTCGACAAAGCGCTGTCGCGCGGCGAGAAGCTTCCGCCCCTTGCCGGCCTGCCAGTGACGATCAAGGAATGCTTCGATCTTGCCGGAACAGCCTCGACCTTCGGACTGGCGACGCGCCGCAACGCAATCGAAATCAGGGACGATCCCTATGTCGCGGCACTGCGCGCCGCGAGCGCGATCCCGATTGCCAAGACCAATCTCCCGCAGCTGATGATCTTCACCGAAACCGACAATCCGCTTTACGGACGCACCAACAATCCGTGGGATTTAGAACGATCCTGCGGCGGGAGCAGCGGCGGCGAAGCAGCCGTCATTGCCGCCGGAGCCTCACCACTCGGTCTTGGCAACGACATCGGCGGATCGCTGCGCATTCCGGCAGCGTTCTGCGGGATCGCGTCGATCCGGCCGACCGCGGGCCGCACGCCCGATCACTGCGGCCACGGCTTGCCGGTTGGCCAGACCGGTATCGTCAGCCAGGTCGGTCCCATGGCGAGGCGCGTCGAAGACCTGACCATGGGATTGCGCGTGCTCGATCGCGCCCGCGATCCATATGCCAATCCTGGGCCGGAGTTGGGCGATCCGGCCGGTGTCGACCCGAGCCGCCTGCGCTTTGCGACATTCACCGATGATGGCGAATTTCCGGTCGCCCCTGCGGCACGGCGCGCGGTCACCGAAGCCGCGCAAATCCTGAGCGCGGCAGGAGCGCGCCAAGTGCCGTGGGAGCAGCCGGTGCTGAGCCGCGCGATTGATCTTCTCTTCGCCAGCCTCTCGGCCGATCGGACCAGGACTCTTAAGCGCCTGTTGCGGGGCAACCGTGTTGACCGGCGCATCCGACCGCTGCTGGTGACGGCGGCCATGCCGGTTTGGCTGCGCGGCGCTGCCGGCGCCGCGCTCAACGCCCTTGGCCAACGACGTCGCGCTGCAATTCTGCGGCGTTTCGCTTCCGGCAGTATCGACGAATATTGGCAGACGATCGAGGCGATCGCGGATTTCCGGTATACTTTGCTCCGCGCATTTGAGGAAGCCGACGACGGTCCGATCGATGTTGTTCTGTGTCCCGCCTACGCGGTGCCGGCGGTGCGGCACGGCGCAACCGAGCTGATGCCGATGCCTGGCGCTTACGCCCCAATCGCCAATGTCAGCGGCTTCCCCGCCGGTATCGTGCCGGTCACGTGCGTCCGGCCGGGGGAAGAGAGCGACCGCCCCGCCAGCCGGGATGTGATTGATCGCGTTGCGCGTGAAAGCGAAAGAGGCAGCGCCGGTTTGCCGATCGCCGTGCAGGTGCTGGCGCGGCCGTGGCGCGATCACGTCGCGCTCGCCGCCATGGCGAAGATCGAGGCGGTAGCGAGGGGTCGGCCGGATTATCCGGCACGGCCGCCGTTGTGAACGACGCGCGGCCCGAGCCTGTGGCAACGATGCGCGCGATCTTCGATGCGCAACGCGCGGCGTTTCTGCGTACAGGGGCACCGTCGCTGCAAGAGCGGCGCGCCGACCTGAAAAAACTCGGTGAGGCGGTCGGCAACAGCGTCGATCGCCTGGCCGCGGCAATTTCGGCGGACTTCGGTAATCGTTCGCGCCACGAAACCGAACTCGGCGAGGTGTTTCCTGCACAGTCGGCAATCCGCCACACGCTGCGCCATCTTGCTCGTTGGATGCAGCCGAAACGGGTCTCGATCGGCCTCGAGCTGATGCCGGCCACCGCACGCATCCTCTATCAGCCGGTCGGAGTGGTCGGCATCATTAGTCCATGGAATTATCCGTTCAACCTTGCAATCGTGCCGCTTATCGCGGCACTCGCGGCCGGCAACCGCGTGATGCTGAAGCCGTCGGAGCTGACGCCCCGCACGTCGGGTTTCCTGGCCGAATTTCTTGAGGGTCTGTTTCCTCCGGATAAAGTCGCAACCATCGTCGGCGGACCGGACGTCGGACAAGCCTTTGCACGGTTGCCGTTCGATCACCTCCTCTATACCGGCTCGACCGCCGTGGGACGGCTCGTCATGGCGGCCGCAGCCGAGAATTTGACGCCGGTGACCCTCGAGCTCGGCGGTAAATCGCCGTGCATCCTCGGAGAAGACGCGGCACTACCGAGCGCGGTCGAGAGCATCGTCTACGGCAAGCTCCTGAATGCCGGTCAGACCTGCATCGCGCCGGACTACGTCCTCCTGCCCGAGGACAAGCTTGAGGCGTTCGTCGGACTAACTGCTCAGACGGTGCAAAAATTCTACCCGACGCTTGCCGGCAATCCGGACTACACCTCGATCATCAACGAGCGGCACTATCGCCGCATCGCGCAGTATGTGGTGGAGGCGAAAGCGAGCGGGACGCGCGTTGTCGAGATCAATCCGGATCATGGAACGCCGCCGGTGGCGACTCGCAAGCTGCCGCCGACCCTTGTGATTGACCCCGGCGAAGACCTCTCGATCATGCGCGAGGAAATTTTCGGGCCGGTACTGCCGATCAAGACTTATCGCGGGCTCGACCAGGCCATCGATTACGTCAACGGTCACCCCCGGCCGCTGGCGCTCTATTATTTCGGCACCGATCCTGGCAAGCGCGACGAGGTTTTACGCCGGACGATCTCCGGCGGCGCCGCGATCAACACGACGCTGTTCCATTTCGTGGCGGAGAATCTTCCGTTCGGCGGCGTCGGCGCATCGGGTATCGGCGCGTATCATGGCGAGTTTGGATTTCAAACCTTCTCGCACCGCAAGGGCGTGTTTCTGCAAAGCCGCCTTAACGGATCGCGTTTCCTGCATCCGCCGTTTGGGCGCCTCACCGATCTGATGCTGAAATTTCTCAGGCGCGGGTAAGCCCTCAGGCGGCGGTCGTCACAAAGCTTCGATGACCTTTTTCAGAAGCGCCTGAACACGATGCGCCGCCTCCTTGAGGCGCGGATTGTCGACCGCCGCCATTGAGGCGACCGGATCGATAGCGGCGATCTCGGTGCTATTGCTGCCGACCTCCTGCACCACGACGTTGCACGGCAGCATTGTTCCGATCTTGTCCTCGAGTTGCAGCGCTTCATGCGCCAGCTTGGGATTGCAGGCGCCGAGGATGCGATAGTTGCGAAAATCGACGCCGATTTTAGATTTCAACGTCTGTTTGACGTCGATCTCGGAGATGATTCCGAAGCCTTGCTGCTTGAGCGCTTCGGTGGTGTGCCGCACGGCCTCTTCGAAGCCTAACGGCACCGTTTTAGCAAAGTAATAATGCATGTGGGCCTTTTCCATCGAATTGAATTTATATTAAATTAGTGGCTCGCTTGCGGACCGGCAGCATTGATGTGGGTCAATTCCATCTTCAAACGCAGGCCTCGTCCCACCCACAACAGCGAATTCGTTTCAGTCAGAAACCGGCCGCGATTGACAGATTCAGCGCGGTCGCGTGTATGATCGCATCAAAATAAGCAAACAGCTTGGGGCAACGGTCATGGACGTTTACGATTACATCGTTGTCGGCGGTGGATCAGCAGGCTGCACGGTGACTTACCGCTTGGTAAAGGCCGGCAAGAGCGTGCTGATGATCGAAGCCGGCCCGAACGACGACAATCAGTTCGTCCGCATGCCGGGCGGATTCGTGCGGCTGTTCGCCACCGAGCGCGTGCAGTTCTACATGTCCGAGCCACAAGCGACCGCGGGCGGCCGCCCGATTGCCGTGCCGCAAGGCCGGACGCTGGGCGGCGGCTCCTCGGTCAACGCCATGATCTACATCCGCGGTGGCGCCAAGGATTATGACGAATGGCGCGACATGGGCTGTCCGGGCTGGGGCTGGGACGATGTGCTGCCGGCCTTTAAACGCGCTGAAAGCAACCAACGTCTCGCGGGACCATTCCACGGCACTAAGGGCCCGTTGCCGGTCTCGGATGCGCGCTTTCGCCATCCGCTGAGTTTCGCCGGCCTGCGCGCGGCGCAGGAAGCCGGCTATCCCTATAACGACGATTTCAACGGCGCAGTCCAGCAAGGCGTCGGGTTTTATCAGGTGACACAGCGTGATGCGGTGCGCGGCTCGGCAGCTTCGACTTATTTGCGCGCAGTGCAAGGCGACAGGAAGCTCAAGGTCATCGTCCGCGCCACGGTCGGCAAGCTCGTCATCGAGAACGGCGCCGCGTCCGGCGTCACGTTTGTCGACGCAAATGGCGCATCCGGAGAAGCGCGAGCCCGCGAGGAAGTCATCCTGACCGCGGGCGCGCTGGCGACGCCGAAAATACTCATGCTTTCGGGCATCGGTCCGGCGCAATATCTTGCTTCGCTCGGTATCCCGGTCGTGCGCGACCTGCCAGGCATCGGTGAAAACTTCCAGGACCATCTCGACCTGCCGTTCTACGTCCGAGTCAAAGATCCGATCAGTTTGCTTGGCGAAGACCAAGGACTCAAGGCGGCGCGGCACTACCTGCAATACAAGCTGTTTCGCACCGGGCTTCTGACCTCGAACATCGTCGAGGCCGGCGGATTCATCGACACTACCGGCTCGGGCCGCTCGGACATCCAGATCCATTTCATTCCACAATTGCTCGGCGATCCGCCGCGTGAAGGCCCGCCCGGCCATGGGCTGAGCATCAATCCGGCCATTCTCGATCCGAAATCGCGCGGCACGGTGCGGCTGCGCTCGGCCAACCCGCAGGACCCGATCCTGTTCGATCCGGAATTCCTGTCGGCGCCCGAGGACCTCGCAGCGTTCGCGCGCGGCATCAAGCTGGCGCGTAAGATCGGCGGCCAGCCTTCGCTGCAGCGTCTCGGTGCGGTCGAAATCTCGCCGCTCGGCGAGCCGCTGATGCAAACCGACGAGCAGATGGGCGAGCACGCAAAGCGCTACGCCAAGAGCATCTACCATCCGGTTGGCACCTGCCGCATGGGTTCAGACGACAACGCGGTCGTCGATCCAACCTTGCGCGTTCGTGGCGTGCCGCGGCTGCGTATCTGCGACGCTTCAGTGATGCCCAAGATCGTGCGCGGCAACACCAACGCGCCGACGATCATGATCGCGGAGCGCTGCGCCGATTTCATCCTGGGTGAAAGGTAAATCAATCCGCCGGAGGACTAGGCGTGAGCGGCCCCTCGCCATTGGCGCGGCGCCATCCCGAAGCGAGCGCGGAACGCCTTGTCGAAATGCGACAGGTCGTTGAAGCCCCAGCAATAGGCGATTTGGGAAATGCTGCACGTCGTCTGGCGCGGATCGCGTAGCGCTTCCCGGCAACGGTCCAGTCGGCTCTTCAGCACCCAACTGCCGAAGCTTTCGCCGAGTTTCTGAAAGCATAAACGCAGCGTGCAGACCGAGATGCCGAACCGGCCCGCAACCATCTGCGGCGATAGTCCCGGATCGCCCAAGTTCCGTCGGCAGAATGCTGACACCGCCTCGAGCTGCACATCGGGGCGCAAAGCGGCGACCGCCACGCCTTGTGCACTCGCCGGCGTCAGCAGATTGCCGAGATTTTCAGCCAGGAGACGCGCCTCGCTTTCAGTCGTCCCCTCGCCGGCCGGAAGCTCGGGCAGATGGCGTTCTGGCTCGGCTTGCTACCCGGCGGTCGCAAACGGTAGGAAAGGGTCCGCAGAGGGTCAACGCGCGTTCTTGCGCCTGGCGCAAGATTGGAAATAAATTGCAACGACCGGCCATGAGTGAGCGGAAGACTTTCATCGAAAAACATGGCCTGTGGAGCGACGAGCAAAAACGGCTCGCCGACGACATCAGGCGCCGGATCGAGGCGGAGAAGCTCCGCTTCGTCCGGCTGGCCTGGGGCGATACTCACGGCTATTCGCGGGCGAAAACACTGACGGTGCCCGCTTTTCTCTCGGCGTTGACCAACGGCTACAACATCGGCGTCGCCACCACGACACTCGATTCCGCGGGCGCGCGCGTGTTCGCCTCGTTCACCCGCGGCGGCGGCATGGGTCTCGACGAGATGACGGGCTCGCCCAATCTCACTATCGTCTGCGATCCGACGACATTCCGCGTGTTGCCCTGGGCGCCGGGCGTCGGCTGGATACTCGGTGACGAATACTTCAACGACGGCCGGCCGTTTCACTTCTCGCCGCGGCAGCTTTTGCGCAAGACGCTACAAAAACTCGCCGAGCGCGGCTGGGTCGCAGTCGTCGGCCCGGAGATAGAGTGGTATTTGCTTCGCGTCGCCGACGATCACCTGAGCGAAGACAATATCGCTACGCCCGGCATACGCGGCCGGCCGATCCGGACTTGGCCGATCGAGCCCGGTTATCACTACCATTCCGAGTCCAACATGGACCTGATGCAGCCCGTGTTCGACGCGCTCGGCGAAGCCTTCGAGGCGCTGAGGCTCGGATTACGCTCGATCGAAAACGAGTGGGGACCAGGACAGGTTGAATGCACCTTCGCGCCACGCGCGGCGCTGGAAGCCGCCGACCACGTATTTTTGTTCCGCACCGCCACGCGCCAAGTTTGCCGGCGCCTCGGATACTTTGCGACCTTCATGTGCCGTCCGGCGCTCAAGGGCTTTTATTCGAGCGGTTGGCATCTGCACCAGTCACTGACCGATGCCTCAAGTGGCGTCAATCTGTTCGTGCCGCAGAACCCCGGTGAAATTCTTTCGCCGCTCGGCCATTCGTATCTCGCCGGACTTCTGCAATACGCAGTGCCTGGCGCGGCCTTTGCTACGCCGACGGTCAACGGCTATCGCCGTTTCCGTCCGAATTCGCTCGCACCAGATCGGGCGACGTGGGCTTACGATCATCGCGGCGCCATGATCCGCGTGCTGGGTGGTCTAGGCGACGCTGCAACACGGCTTGAGAACCGCATCGGCGAGCCCGCGGCCAATCCATATCTCTATATTTTGTCGCAAATCGTCGCGGGCCTTGCCGGCATCGAAGCCGAATCCGCTCCGCCGCCGCCAAATGACGAGCCTTACGCTGCCGAGCGGCCGATGCTGCCGAAAAGCCTGCCGGAGGCGCTCGACGCTCTCGACAAAGAGCCGTTGTTCCGCCGCGCGCTCGGCGATACCTTCGTCGACTATTTCGTCAAGCTGAAGCGAACCGAAGCTAGCAGGTACTTGCGTTCGCTCGAAGAAGCCGGCGCATCGTCGCAAAACGACGAGCCGAGTGCGTGGGAGCAGAATGAGTATTTCGATTTCTTCTGAGCGCCCCTCTCCCCGCTCGGGAGAGGGAGTTCGCTTACGCAAGCCGCAGAAATAAGGAGCACGGCATGACGGCGCTGGAGAAGATCGGACCGCAGCCGACACGACGCGGCGGCACGGCGCTCTACGATTGGGACTATCTGGTCCAGGAGGACCGCGCCCATCGCCTGATCTACACCGATCCCGCCATTTTCGAAGCGGAGATGACCAACATCTTCGGCGGCACGTGGACCTATCTTGCTCATGAAAGCGAGATCCCTAACGCGAACGACTTCATCACCCGGCGTATGGGCTTGCGGCCGCTCATCATCGTGCGCGACGCGGATGGAAAGATCCGCGCGCTCTATAACCGCTGCACGCATCGCGGCACGACTTTGTGCCGCTGGGAAAAGGGCAACACCAAGTCGTTCCAATGCCCCTATCACGGCTGGAATTTCCTCAACACCGGCCGGCTGCGCGGCGTGCCGTGGCCGGAAGGTTACGCCGCCGACCTGCGCGATCCGAAATACAATCTCGCCCAGGTGCCGCGCGTGGAATCGTACCGCGGCTTCATTTTCGGCACGCTCAATCTGGACGCGCTGCCGCTCGTGGAGCATCTTGGTCCGATCAGCACCGTCATCGACGAGTGGCTCGACCGCAATCCCGGCGGCAAGGTCGTGGTCTGCGAAGCCAACCGCTTTCGTTACAAGGGCAACTGGAAACTCGCCTACGATAATTCGTGCGACGGCTACCACGTCGCCTATTCGCATCGTTCGTTGCTGGAGACCGAGAACCGCTTTGCCGGTGAGAACGCCAAGGGCATGGCCTATTACCGTAACTCGCCCGACACGCAACCGATGTATATGCGCTACACCGGCCACGGCAATCACTTCAAGGACAAGCGGCCGAATCTGGAAAAGCGGCCCGGCGGATTGTGGGCAGTGGAGAGCGCGCATCCCGGCATGGAACACTACGAAGCAGATTTCATAAGGCGCTACGGCGACCGCGCCTTTGCGCTTCTCGATCTCGCCGGCTCCGAACCCGTCAACATCAATGTCTTTCCGAACTTCTCGCTGCTCGGCAACCATATCCAAGTGTTCGAGCCGGTCAGCTTCGAGGAGACCAACGCCGTCTGGTACGGCACCATGATTGTCGACGCGGACGGCAAACTCGGCGCCGACACCGTTACCGACATCAACGCGCTGCGCATGCGCACCCAGGAAGGTTTTCCGAATTTCGGCGAAGTCGACGACATCGCCAATTTCGAGCAGATCCAGCGCGGTCTTATGGCGATCGAGGACGAGTGGGTCTACATGAACCGCGGCCTCGGCATTCCCGACCGCGTCAAGACACACGAAGACGGCTCGATCACCGCGCCGGCGACCGACGAGGCGTTCATGCGCGAGCACTTCAAGGAATGGAAACGGCTCATGCAGGCGCGGCCGAATTTCGCCATCCAGCGGGAGCCGTGACGTGAACGCACCGGCGCCGCTCGATCCGTCGCGCAGTTCGTACTACGTCACCGATGCGCTCTACCGCGACCTCGTGGCGAATTTCTCCGACTGGCAGGACGACGCACGCGCGGTGTGCGACGTCGCAATTCGCGATGAATTCCGCCGTCTCCTGGAGCGTGAGGCGCGACTTCTCGATCAACTGCGCTACGAAGATTGGCTTGCCATGTACACGCCGGAGTGCATCTACTGGGTGCCTTCGACCCCGAACGCCGGTGACCCGCGCCGCGAGATTGCGGTGATGTTCGACGACCGCCGCCGCCTCGAAGACCGCGTCTATCGGCTGCGCACAGGCTTTGCCTGGTCGCAGGCGCCCGCCTCGCGGACGGTGCGCTTCATCACCAACGTCGAGGTGTTTTCGACCGCCCGCGACGACGCGCGGATGCTGCGGTCGAATTTCCTCATCAGCGAGTTCTGGGGCGACGAGACCCGCCAATTGACCGGCTGGGCAGGACACCGCGTCGTGCGCGGCGACGGTAGCTGGAAAATCCAGGCCAAGCAGGTGAACCTGATCGAGTGCGATCAATCGATCCGCAATCCGAGCATTATTTTATAGGCTATTCTCCCGTCACTGCGAGGAGCGAAGCGACGAAGCAATCGAGAATTCGGCTCCGTGGATTGCTTCGCTCTGCTCGCAATGACGGCGACCGTTCACTCCGCCGCCTTTTCCGGTGACTGGTACTCGGCCTGGGCGCGCTGCTCGACCGGTTTCTCGGCGCGCGTCAGGTTATAGGCGGTGTTGACCAGTGCCATATGCGAGAAGGCTTGCGGAAAATTGCCCACGAGACGCTTGAGACGCAGATCGTATTCTTCGCTCAACAAGCCGACGTCGTTGCGCAACGCGATGAGACGGCGAAACATCCGCTCGGCATCTGCGACGCGGCCTTGCAGCACGCAAACATCGACAAGCCAAAAACTGCAGGCGAGAAACGCGCCTTCGCCGGGTGGCAGGCCGTCGTCCGTCTGCTCCGTCTCGTAACGCATGACGAAGCCGTCGCGCAGCAGACGACGCTCGATCGCCGTTATGGTTCCTACCACGCGCGGATCGGAAACCGGCAAAAAGCCGACGCAGGGCATGAGCAGCAGGCTGGCGTCGAGCTGTTTCGATCCGTAGGATTGCACGAAAGTGCCTAGCTCGTTGTCGAACGCTTTCGCGCACACCTCCGCGTAAATCTCGTCCCGCAATTTGCGCCATTCGTCGAGCGGTCCTTCCAGCCCAAACGTTTCCGCGCTCTTGATCGAGCGATCGTACGCGACCCAGGCCATGACCTTGGAATGGGTGAAGTGCCGGGGCGCGCCGCGGACCTCCCAAATGCCTTCGTCGGGCTCCTGCCAGATTTTCTTCAGATGTTCGAGGAACGCGAGCTGCACGGCCCATCCCGATTCGTTGGTCGACAGTCCGCTGCGGCGCGCCTGATAATGGACATCCATGATCTCGCCGAAGACATCGAGCTGGAGTTGGCTGTGGGCCGCATTGCCGATACGCACGGGCGCGGAATTTTCATATCCCGGGAGCCACGGCGCGATCCATTCGGTGAGCCGCCGCTCGCCGGCGATGCCGTACATGATCTGCAGTTGATCGGGGCTGCCGGCGACGGCGCGCAACAGCCAATCACGCCAAGCCTGCGCCTCTTCGTAATAGCCGGCATTCATGGCGCCGAGCAAAACCAGCGTGGCGTCGCGCAGCCAGCAGAAGCGGTAATCCCAATTGCGCTCGCCGCCGAGCTGCTCGGGCAGCGAGGTGGTGGGAGCCGCCACGATGCCGCCCGTCGGCGCGTAAGTGAGCGCCTTGAGTGTGATCATGGAACGGAGAACGGCTTCCGACCAAGGTCCGGCGGGCCGACATTTCGCCGACCAATCCTGCCAGAATGTTTCGGTGTCGTGCAGCGCAGTCATCGGATCGAAGGGCGCCTGCAACGGCAGGTGTGAGGGCAGATAACTCAGAACGAACGGAATGGTATCGTCTTTGTTGATGGTGAACTCGCCGACGGTCGTCATATCCGCGCCGTGTAAATGCACGGGGGTCCGCAGGACCACCATGTCCGGCCCGGCGATCGCGCGCAGCGAGCCATCCTCTAGACGCGTAACCCACGGCACGACCGCGCCGTAGCCAAACCGCAAGATCAACTCGGTGCCCATGGTCACCTTGCCGCGCGTTCCGACGAGCAGTCGCATGATGGTCGAATGGCGGTCGCCCGGCGGCATAAAGTCAATGAGCGTCGCCGCGCCTTCCTCGGTCTCGAAATGGGTCTCGAGCACCAAGGTGTTCGGCCGATAACGGCGGGTGACGCTAGCTTCCGCGCGCGGCGCGATCGACCAGCGGCCGTGCTCACGCGAACCAAGCAGCGCAGCGAAGCACGCGTCCGAATCAAACCGCGGGCAGCAGAACCAATCGATCGAGCCGTCGCGAGAGACGAGTGCGGCAGTCCTGCAATCGCCTATCATCGCGTAGTCTTCGATGCGCGCCATGTGGTCAGGAAAAATCGACGATGACTTTGATGTCGTCGGGCTGCCGCTGCAATGATTGCGTCCACTGCTCGACCGGCTCGCGCCGTGTAATTAGTCCATTGAGCCAAGCTTTGTCCGCCCGCTGCAACGCCCCGCCCGCCATTTCATAATGTAAGCGGTTGGCGTTCACCGTCCCAAACACGGTCTCGTTGTCGAGCACCATGGTGCGATTGAGCGCTCCGACATCGACGTCGAAGTCGTGACCGGTTTCGGTGACGCCGACAAGGCAAACGATGCCGCCGGATGCCGTGCTGCCGAGAACGTCGCGCACCACAGTTGGAGCGCCGCTGCACTCCATCAAGATGTCTGGCTTGAGCCGAAGATTGGCGAGTTTTTCCGTATGGTACGTCCCGCCGAGCTGGCGCACCAGGTCGCGCTTCCTCACACTCTCATGATGATCAAGCACGTGGACGTCGAGGCCGTGCTGCGCGCCAATGAGGGCGGCGAGGAGCCCAACCGGACCGGCGCCCGTGACCAACATCGTCTTCGGTTGCCATGAGCGCGCGCGCTGACCGATGCGCTCGGTATGATCCCAGGCCTTGGCGACAACGCTGGTGGGTTCGAGCAACACACCCGTGACGCCGAGTGACGCGTCGACCTTTACGAGAAAGTCGGGCTCGACCCGAAACAATTCCGACCCGTAGCCATGACGCTCCTTGATGCCGCGCTCGGTGTAGCGACCGTTGCGGCACATGTCCCACTCGCCGACGGCGCACGCGGAACAGGGAACAGGGTCCGGCCGGCGCACGATGCCGACAACAAGATCGCCGGCTTTCACGCCCGAGCCGGCGGGCGCCTCCTGCACCGTACCGAGCGACTCATGACCGATCACCAGCCGCGTTTGGCCCGACGGCGCCGAGCCATAATGTCCGGAGACGATGTCTCGGTCGGTGCCGCATACGCCGACCGCCAGCGTGCGGACGAGCACCGCACCGTCCGAGAAAGGCGGATCGGCAACGTCTTCAACCCGCGATGAATTGGCGGTTCCCGGCGCGACAGTAAGGGCGCGCATTTGTTTGGTTCCACGGTAATTCGGTCCCAATATTGAACGGACCGTGCGCAAAAACGCGACCCCCGTTGGCGATAAGTCGCGGGTTGTCCGAAAAGTTCCAATCCAGGAACCAAAGCCAGCTTCCGGCGGTTCTTGTCGGGCCGTGGGCGCAACCGCTGTTTTCGGCGCTGGCAATCGTATTGGTCGGAATTGACATGGTTACTATCGGACGCACCCGCTGGGCCGTTGCCGAAGGATAAATTCCCTCGCAGAGTTCTTTTTCTGATCGCGCACTGAATCTCTCACGAGACCGCCTGCATCCTCAACGCCGGCGATCAGGAAGCGCACGTCAACATCACCATATTCTTCACCGATCGGGAGCCAATCGGACCTTATCGCGTTGCAGTCACGGCGCGGCGCACGTTGCATTTGCGTTTCAATGATCTCGAACAACCCGCGCCCGTCCCCCGCGACACGGATTATTCTTCCGTTTTCGAATCCGACGTTCCGATCATCGTTCAGTACACCCGGCTTGATTCTCGTCACGCCGAAGTCAGCTTGCTTTCAACCACGGCTTACGCCGAGGTCTAAGCCGCGCACGACTTTTTAATCTCAAGAAAAATTCACGACATTGCAATGTGAATTTCTAGCGCCAATTACCTTGCAACGCTTCATGAATGAACCGAAAAGAATGGAACTTATCGTGTTCAAAACGGTTGTTGCAGCACGGAACCGGAGGAGTTTCCCGTGACTGTGATCGTCGTTTCCAACCGCGTCGCGCGGGCAAAATCAGATGAGCCGGTCGCCGGAGGACTAGCGGCGGCGTTGATTCCGATGGTCAAGGACTCGGGCGCGATTTGGGTCGGTTCCAGCGGCCAGACGTCGGACCCAGCACACTGCAAAGATCCGTTCGCTAAGATCGAGGCGCTGGGTACCGGCGCTCTCGCAACCGTCGAGATGCCGGCAAAGCACTACCGCGGCTACTACGAGGGATTCTCCAATTCGGCCTTATGGCCCGCGCTACACTCGCGCCCCGATCTCATCCATGTAACGGCCGACGAATATGCGTCGTATCGCGAAGTCAACGCGTTCATGGCGCGGGCGCTGCTGCGCTTCACGGGACCGGATGCGGTCTTCTGGATTCAGGACTACCACTTCCTTACGCTGGGCGCGGAGATGCGCCGGTTGCAGGTCGGCCGTCCGATCGGCTTTTTCTTGCACACACCGTGGGCCGACCGCCGCACGATGGCTACGATCCCGCACCACCTCAATCTCGTTCAGGCGATGCTCTCCTACGATCTCGTCGGGTTCCAGACCGACGAGGATCGTCAGAACTTCGAGGACTATTTACAGTACGAACTCGGGTTGACGGTATTCGACGGAACGGTCGCATCGTCGTGGGGAATGACGCGTCTCGCCACTTTCCCGATCGGCATTGATGTTGACGAGTTCACCGACCGGGCGACCAGAGCGTCTACGCGCCCTGAATTCTCGCGTCTGCGCGCAAGCCTGCAGGGCGCAAAGCTCGTGCTCGGCGTCGATCGCCTGGATTATTCGAAAGGCCTCGCCAACAGAATGCGGGCGTTCGACCGCGTGTTCGAGTTGCAGCCGCATCTCAAACGCGCCGTGTCAATGTTGCAGGTGGCGGTGCCCACGCGCGGCAACATCCGCGCCTATCGCGACCTCAAGGCCGAACTGGCCTCTTTGGTCGGCGAGGTGAACGGCCGCCACGGCGAAGTCGACTGGATGCCCATCCGTTACCTCAATAAGAGTTATTCACAGCTCACGCTTGCCGGCTTCTACCGGGCGGCGCATGTCGGCCTGGTCACGCCGTTACACGACGGCATGAACCTGGTCGCCAAAGAATATGTCGCGGCACAGAATCCGTTCGATCCCGGCGTGCTGGTATTGTCCTCATTCGCCGGAGCGGCAAAGCAGCTTGACGCCGCCCTGATGGTCAACCCGCACGACATCGACGGCATGGCGCGCCAAATCGCGACCGCCCTTGCCATGAGTCTGGACGAGCGCCGTGAGCGCTGGCACTCCATGATGGCCACGCTCAGAGGGTCTTCGGTGCAGGACTGGTTCGCCGACTTCCTCCGCGCGCTCGCAGATACGCACCACACACCGATCCGGCTTCCGCGGCCGGCAACGTGGCCGGTCGTGCTGGACCTTGCCAGCCGCACCGCCCAACGGCACTGACGCGGGCGGGATGCTCACCCGCCACGCGCGCTCACGCAGCGCCGTGCGTCTTGTGGGCTTTGGCTTTGACCGAATGAATTTTCTGAAGGCCGGCATCCTGAGCCGCCTGCTGCAAGGAATGCCGAATCTCGTCGCGCTTTTCGTGGATCGACGCGATCGCCAGACCGGTCGCCACGCCTAATCCCACCAGAGCCGCCTCGGACAGCTGCAGGCTCGCTTCGATCGTGTCCGGCACCGCGTCGGTTGCGCCAAGGGCGTAGAGGTGACGAGCATGATCGGCGTCGCGCGCGCGTGAGACGATAAGAACGTCGGGCCGCATCTCGCGCACATGCGCCACCACATCGTCGATCTGACGCACCGAGTGGATCGTAATGATGACGCCGGCCGCCTTGGCGAGGCCGCACGTCTCGAGAAAGCGCGGATCGGCAGCGTCGCCGTAATATACGTCATGACTGTCGCGGCGGTCACGGGTGACGGTCTGCGCGTCGGAGTCGGCGGCAATATAAGGAATGCCGTGTTCGCGCAACAACGCGCACACGACCTTGCCGACGCGGCCGTAGCCGACGACGATCGCATGGCGTTCCCCAGCCGTTGGCCGCGCGGCCAGTTCGGGGTCAACGGCTTGGCCGGACTTTAGCCGCGTCGCGAGGTGCCGCGCACCGAGAGACAAGAGTGGCGTCAGCGCCATGGTGACCGAGGTGACAGCGAGCGTGAAGCTCGCCAGCCGCGCTTCCACCAAGCCTGCGGCCGCCGCCGTGCCGATGCCGACGAACGCAAATTCACCTCCGGGACCGAGCAACAAACCGGTCTCGGTTGCGACCGGCCATGACAGACGAAAAAGTTTGCCTAGCCCGATCAGCAGCAGCGACTTCAGCGCTATCAAACTGACGACACCGCCGAAAAGCCAAAGCGGTTCGCGAACCAGTTCGCGGACGTCGATATTCATCCCCACGGTGAAGAAGAAAATGCCGAGCAAAAGGCCCTTGAAGGGCGCGACCGTCGCTTCGATTGCCTTGCGGTATTCCGTCTCCGCGAGCAGCAAGCCGGCAAGGAAGGCGCCGAGCGCCATGGACATGCCTGCCTGAGCGGAGATCACCCCGGCCGCTACGATTACGAACAGCACAGCAGCGATGAAAATCTCGCTGGATCCCGCGGTGGCGACCAGCCGGAACAGCGGACGCAATAGCACCCGGCCGAAAGCAACGATGACGACGATGGCGGCCGCGGCCTGCAGCAAGGCATTGGCGAGGCTGGCAAGAACTGACCCGCCGGACTGTGCGGCAAGGATGGAAATGAACAATAAAATCGGAATGACGGCCAGATCCTGAGCTAGCAGGACAGAGAAACTGGCGCGGCCGACACTCGTGGTCAGTCTCTCCTGACTCGAGAGGAGTTCGAGCACGATCGCTGTCGAGGACAGCGAGAGGCTGGCCCCCAGCACGATCGCCTCGGAAGGACTCTTTCCCGCCAGCACCGCGGCGCCCGCGATCAAGACGCTGGTAAGCAGAACCTGCGAACCGCCCAGCCCAATGACCATGCGGCGCATGGTCCATAACCTGGGAAACGACAATTCGAGACCGATCAGGAACAGGAGAAAGACGATTCCCAGTTCAGCGATGCCTGCAACGTTCTGCGCGTCAGTGACGGTGACCCAGGAGAGAACCGGCACCGCGCTGCTGATCGAACCGAGACCAAGGGGGCCAAGAACAGCGCCGGCGCCGAGATAGCCGAGAACGGGGTTCAGCCCCCACCGCCGCACCATCGGCACCACCACACCCGCGGTACCAAGGACGACCAGGGCGTCGCTATAGCCCGCCATATTGGTGGTAGATGCCATGAATCCTCCAATTCCGTACGGGTCGCCCGATCGTTCTAAAGCTGCGAATCCAAGCCCGCCATAATGCCGCTGCCCGTGAGGATTTCTACCTACGATCGCCCCAAGAATGGATCGAAAACGCTGGAGCTCGGCGAGCCAAATGAAACCTTGGCGCGCTAAACTTGTTAGGCGATTCGCGACCTCGCCGCCGTCCACCGCGCCAGGGGTCGAGCGAGAATGCAATGAAGCTATTTCAGTGCCAGAACTGCGGCCAGCCGCTCTATTTCGAGAACACGCGCTGCGAACGTTGCGGGTTGTCGCTCGGCTATCTGCCGAATCGGGAAACGATCACCGCGCTCAAGCCCGACGGGGCCGCAAGCAACCCAGGGCAGCCGGTTTGGCGGGCGCTTGCCGACTCCAAGCTCTATCGCTATTGCGCCAACGCCGCATACGACGTGTGCAATTGGCTTGTTCCGGCGGCAGTGCCCGACGCCTATTGTGCGGCGTGCCGCCACAATCAGATGATTCCCGATCTGTCCTTGCCCGAGAATCTCGACAAGTGGCGTGCGCTTGAGGTGGCGAAGCACCGCCTGTTCTATACGCTGTTTCAGCTCAGACTGCCGGTCGAGACGCAGGCGGAAAGCCCGGCTGGCCTGGCATTTCAATTTCTGGCCGACATTGCGCCCTCAGGTTCTTCGGTGTTGACCGGCCATGCCGACGGCTTGATCACAATCAATCTTGCGGAAGCCGACGACGCAGAGCGCGAACGGCGCCGGCATCAGATGGGCGAGCCATACCGCACATTGCTCGGTCATTTCCGCCACGAGATCGGACATTATTACTGGGACCGGCTCGTCGCGGATGCGCAGCGTCTCGACGAGTTCCGCCGCATCTTCGGTGACGAACGGCAAGACTATGCCGCGGCGCTCCGGAATTACTACGCGAATGGCGCACCGGCTGATTGGTCGGAGCATTTCATCTCCACCTATGCAAGCTCCCACCCCTGGGAAGACTTCGCGGAAACGTGGGCGCACTACTTTCATATGATCGACACGCTCGAAACCGCGCATTTTGCCGGCTTGGAGGTCAGTCCCAAGCTGCCGCAGAATCCGGGCGCGGTCTTCGATTTCCACCCGCGCGAGACTGACATGCATCACATCGTCGAGGCCTGGCTGGCACTCACATTCGCGGTCAACTCGATAAACCGCAGCATGGGCGTGCACGATCTCTATCCGTTCGTGCTCGGCCCTTTGGCAGTCGCGAAGCTGACTTTCGTTCAGCAACGGATCCAGGCGATGTCGCCCCGCAAGCCCGAATCTCAAGCCAGCCGAGATCAAGGCCTTAAGCGGAGCGCATTCCGCCGTGTGCGCACTGAGACGACGTAACCGGTCTGCGGCGCCGCAATCAATCTGCTGTACGCCGACCCCACGATCGCGCCTCATTCCGGTACAAAAAGACAATATCGGCACCCTAGCAAAGCGCGGCTGATCAAGATTGTTTGGGCGCAAGGAATAAGCAAAACACTTCTTGAATTTTAACGGGTTGCACCCTGTAATGCAGCCGCACGGGCGAGGGAAGTTCCTTTATGACGAAATCCGCTTCGGGCGGTCTGTCCGCCGGTACGGCGTCATCCGGGACGGTTTCCTGGGTGACGGCGACGGCGATCGTCGTCGCCGACATGGTCGGGGTCGGCGTATTCACGAGCCTCGGATTTCAGGTCACCGACATACCCTCAGGCTTTTCGCTGCTGCTGTTGTGGGTCGTCGGCGGAATCGTGGCGATGTGCGGAGCGTTCTGCTACGCGGAACTCGCCGCCATGCTGCCGCGATCGAGCGGGGAGTACAACTTTCTGCGCCGCATCTATCATCCAGCGTTCGGCTTTGTGGCCGGCTGGCTGTCGGCGACCGTCGGCTTCGCCGCGCCCATCGCGCTCGCCGCCATGGCGTTTAGCAAATATCTGACATCAAGCGCTCCGAATTTGCTGCCGAGTTTGCCGGTAGAGGTGTTCGGATTTCCCATAGACTGGCCGCTGCTATTCGGGCTTGCTATAATCTGGCTTGCCGCGCTGGTGCATCTGGGCGGCGTGCGGCTTGGCAGCGCCTACCATAACGCCTGGACGGCGCTCAAGCTCGTCCTCATCGTTGTGTTCATCATCGCCGGCTTTGCCTTCGGCGACTCGCAACCGATTTCATTTGCGCCAAGCGCCGTCGACCTCACCCGTATCGGCGGCGCGCCGTTCGCCATCAGCCTTGTGTTCGTGATGTATTCGTATTCCGGCTGGAACGCGGCGACCTATATCGGCGGCGAATTGCGCGATCCCGCGCGCAACTTGCCGCGCGCGCTGTTCGCGGGAACCGCGATCGTGATCGTGCTCTATGTCCTCCTCAACGCCGTTTTTTTGACCACCACGCCGATGCACGAATTGGCCGGACAGCTCGACGTCGCCATCGTTGCCGGCAAGCACGTGTTCGGCAATCTCGGCGGGCGCATTGTCGGCGCGCTGATCTGCCTCGGGCTGATATCGTCAATCAGCGCCATGACCTGGATCGGCCCGCACGTGACCATGACGATGGGCGAGGACATACCGCTATTGCGTGTGTTCTCACGCAGATCGAAGCGGGGCGTGCCGGCCGTCGCCATTATCTTTCAGCTCCTGGTCTCGAACCTTTTGCTGCTGACCCAGAGCTTCGAAGCGGTCCTGGATTTCATCCAATTCAGTCTCACCTTCTGCTCGTTTTTCACTGTGCTGGGACTTATCAAGATGCGGATCACCCACCCGAATTTGGCCCGGCCCTACCGCGCTTGGGGCTATCCGGTGACGCCGCTGATTTTTCTCAGCGTGACGCTGTTTATGATGTATTATTTGGTCGTCAATCGGCCGCTGCAGTCGCTCGCCGGCGTCGCCATGATGTCGGTCGGCCTTGTCATCTATTATTTGTCCCGCCCGCTACCAAGCGTCCCTTCCCCGGATGTTTCGCAAACAGTGGCCTGAAAGTGATGTCCGTAAGCATGCCTAGACTGATGGCGACTGCCTTCATGGCAGTTATGCTGGCCGTGATTACGGCGCCTGCGCGCAGCGCCGAAACAACGACAGCCGACGACACCGCGCGATTCCTGGCCGGGCTGCCGCCGGCGTCCGGCTCTCCTCTCGCGGCGCTTACCAAGGACCCTGTCTGGCAGCAACACGCGCGCTACTTCGATTCCATTTTCGCGCGTGAGGACAGCACCAAGCTTTCGAAAGTTCGCATATTCTCGAAGGAGCAGCTGACGGACAAACACGACGCGATGCTGTATATGTTCAGCGGTCCGGATTTCCTCTATGCGACGTCGTTTTTTCCCACCGCTTCGACATACGTTTTGGCCGGCCTCGAACCGGTCGGTGACATTCCGCAATTGACCAGCCTGTCGCACCCAGCCGTCAACGGCACGCTGCGAAATCTCGAGACCTCGCTCGGTTCGCTGCTCAGCTACAGTTTCTTCATCACTAGGAACATGAAGACCCAACTGCACGAGGGGCCGGTCTACGGCACGCTGCCGGTCCTCGATGTGTTTTTGGCGCGGACCGGCAAGACCATCCACGACGTGAGCTTCGGGGGCCTCGACGCCGAAGGAAATTTCCTGACCGCGGACGAACCGGCCGCCACGAATGCCAACACCAAGAAACCCATGCGGAGCATCTCCCGCAGCGCCGCCCCGGGCGTAAAGATCGTCTTTTCGGACGGCAACGGGCCGAAGCAGACCCTTTATTACTTCAGCACCAATCTTGCCGACGGTTCGGTCGAGCGGAGCGGGTTCCTGGCGTTCTGCGAAAAGCTGGGCGTCGCGGACAGCTTCATCAAAAGCGCTTCGTATCTTCTCCACAGCGGCGGCTTCAACAAGATTCGCACATTCCTGCTCGATCACAGCGCGACGATCCTTCAGGACGATAGCGGCATCCCGCTTGCCTATTTCGATCCGAAAAAATGGCGGTTGCAGCCGTTCGGCCGCTATGTCGGACCGCTGGCCATCTTCGGACATTCCTACCAGCCGGGTATGGCCGAGTTGTTCCGCCGGGCCACCCCGATCGACTTTGGCATCGGCTATCGCTGGCGGAAGAATGAATCGAACCTGCTGCTCGCCCAGAAGGGCGCGCCGAAGACCAGCGACGAGGAATTAACGCCGCGTTCACCGTCGGATCGATACCATCTGGGAACAGACCCCCAATCTCCGAAAAAGCACCGAAAGCACGTAGAGAGCGAGTCCACGGGGTCTCTGGGCTGCCGATTCGGGGGGATTTTCCCGTTTTGTTCGGATCCTTTGCCAAAGTCGAGCCGGTAGCGCGTCAAAATGACGACATAGTCGTCACGGACATTGCACGCGTCGGGCGGGGGAAAAGTGCAACATACGGTCCGAGGACCAGCGCCGAAGGCGTTTCGCAGGCCGACCACCAGTGCGGCCGCGGTTGTACGCGCGCGCCATTTCACCACCGACCCCATTGTGCGGCGGCGGGTTGAACACGCTGGCACTGCTCCGCCTCGCCCTCTGCCGCCGCGCCCTCCCGAGAACGGCCGGGTTCGCCTCGAAGCCAGCAGGAAGCCGGCGCGACGCATCGGCGAACTAAAGAAAAAGCTGGAGCTGAATCTCCTCCACATCTCTGCCGCTCTGTTCTTCATCGGCTCGGTGGGCTGGTGTTGGCTGGTCTTCAGCGAATTCCACTCGACCGCTTTGGTCACTCCGGCGGCGGCGGCCTACACGTTAACACCAGTCGCCAAGGCCGATTCCGAAATCGGAAAAGTAGACCCGTTCAGCAGCTCGACGTATGCGCGTACGAACGATCTGCGACCGCCAGCCCCGCGGGACACGGGCCTCACGGGCGGCGAGAGCCCGGCCAAGATCGTTGCCCGCGAATGGGCCCGCCTGGAGTCGCTTCGTGTGGCCGACCGCGGCCGCGTACCTGCAAAGCAGGCGCTGAAGGCTCTGAAAGAAGCGAAGCTAAACATCAAGCCGCCGGTCCGCCTGGCTTCGCTCGAAGACTCTGTGCCGCCCATCACCGGGCTTCACTCCGCGATCGAGCCCGGTCCGTCGCGCATGCCATCCAACGTCGGCGCCACGACGAGTCTCGTGGATTTCGAAACGGCGCCGTTCCCCTATCACGGCACGGTGCCCGGATCGGACCGGCCATTTCTGAATGCCGGCAAACAAGGCCACCGCGGTCACGTCAATTTCCGCGGCCACGTTTACTGGGAACCGGAAACGTTCAGCGACGACCGCGTGCTGTTGCATATTCCGGCCGGCTTCGACCCCAAACGCCCCGCAGTCATGGTGGTATTTTTCCACGGCCACGGCGCCAATCTCGCGCGCGACGTACGCGACCGGCAGCAGGTTCCGGCGCAGATCACCGCGGCGGGAGCGAATGCGGTGTTGGTGGCGCCGCAATTTGCCGTTGACGCCCGAGATTCGAGTGCCGGAAAGTTCTGGGAGCCGAACGGCTTCAAACGTTTCCTCGATGAAGCGGCCGTGAAGCTTGCGCACCTGTATGGCGATCCGCGCAGCGCGGCGGCGTTCGGCAAGATGCCGATCGTGATCGTCGCGTATAGCGGAGGCTTTGGGCCGACATTGTCCGTGCTCGATCGGGGCGGCGTCAAATCGCGCGTGCGCGGCCTCGTCCTCCTCGACGCACTCTATGCCGGCATCGACAAGTTCGCAGACTGGATCGCCGACAACAGATCAACCTTCTTCGTGAGTTCGTACACGCCGCACACTGCGCATCACAATGCCGAGCTTGAGCGCCTGCTGAGCGAACGCTCGGTGCCGTACAGTTCGGAACTGCGGCGCGGCCGCCTGCCGGGCATGGTGACGTTTCTGCCCGCTGGAGACGTCTCGCACCGGGACTTTGTGAACCACGCGTGGGCCGACAATCCGATCAAGGATATCCTGGCGCGAATGGACGACGTCGATCAAAAGATCGAAACGACCGCAACCACGGCGTCGATTCCCCCCGGCGCCGCCGCCACCAAGCGCGACTAAAGCGCGTTCCAGTTTCAGCGACACCACCACGCGCTTCTTGCCACTCCTGCGGGCGCCGAATATCACAGTCTGGCAGACCCAAGTTGTGGCTCGGGAGAGCAGCCATGCTTCCGCACATCTTTGACGACGCGCCGGAACGCACGCGCGGCAAGGTCGTCGGCATGTATGCCATTCTCCTCACCGCCAATGTCGGCACGTGGCTATGGACTTCGATCGCGTTTCACGGCAACGCGCTGCTGCTCGGCACCGCATTCCTTGCCTACAGTTTCGGGCTTCGGCACGCCTTCGACGCCGATCATATTGCGGCCATCGACAACATCACCCGCAAGCTGATGCAGGACGGCCGACATCCCATTGCGGTCGGATTTTTCTTCTCGCTCGGCCATTCCACAATCGTGGTCGCGCTCGTTCTGGCGATCGCGCTCAGCACCACAGCGTTGCAAGGGCGTTTCGTCGCCTTCAAGGACATCAGTGCCGTCATCGCCACTTCTGTCTCCGCGCTGTTTCTCTTCGTGATCGCGGCCGCCAACGTCATCATCCTGATCCAGGTCTATCGCGCCCTAAGCGCGGTGAAGAATAGCGGCCGGTTGGGCGAAGGGGCCGTCGATCATATTCTCGGCAAGAGTGGCATCCTTGGCCGCCTGTTGCGGCCGGCCTTTGCGCTGATCGAGCGCAGTTGGCACGCCTATCCTCTTGGCCTTCTGTTCGGACTAGGCTTCGATACCGCGACGGAAGTCGGCCTGCTGGGTGTCTCTGCAGGTCAAGCTGCTCAGGGGCTCTCGATCTGGTCGATCCTGGTGTTTCCGGCGCTGTTCACCGCGGGAATGTCGCTGATGGACACGACGGACTCGACGGTGATGGTCGGGACCTATGGCTGGGCATTCGTCAACCCGATCCGCAAGCTCTACTACAACATGACCATCACGTTCGCTTCCGTCGTCGCCGCCATGGCGGTTGGCGGCATTGAGGCGCTGCAACTGATCGGTGACAGGCTTGGACTTCAAGGCCCGGTCTGGCGGTTCGTCGCCGCGCTCAGCGAGAATTTTAGCTTGGTCGGCTATTCGATCGTCGCGTTTTTTATTGTCAGCTGGATCGCGTCTTACCTGCTTTACAAAGCGAGGGGCTACGACAGGATAGAGGTCTCGGGCGCGATCGAGTCCGTTCGGCCGATAAACCCATAGTCGCAAACTGTAGAAGAGTGGCAGAGCGATCACTGCCTTTTTTGGCACCGTTTCGGCAGCAGCAAGGTACATACGCTCGCCGACAGGCAACGCCAGGTCAGTGCAAAGCAATTCCTTGCATTATCTCTGCAGTTGAAGCACGTGCCTGCATTGCGCGCACTTTGATGTCGCGCTGTGGGAACCGATCTTTGAGTTGCAAGCCCGCTCTCAATGCATCAATAAAACGTTGATGCTGTGATTCCACTCGTCCGTCTATTTTGAGAACAAAGTATTCATGAGGCAGACTATGTATCGCGATACCGTTTTTCATGGCACACTCCATCGTCGCGCCCGAACAACCAGTGTGAAGCCACCGCTCGGCGGCAGGCATTTCACCTGTTAAAGCCTTGCACTAATTGTGTCGGAGGCAAGCTGCGGTTGGTTCAATCGCTTAGAACGAGCAATTTTGTGCACCGCGCTTGCGGCGGCAATGAAATATCGAAGTATCTGATTTTAAATGTGAAGTTGGTAGCGGAGGACGGATTTGAACCGCCGACACGCGGATTATGATTCCGCTGCTCTAACCAACTGAGCTACTCCGCCAAACCGTCAGATTTCGAGCTGGCTGGGGCGAGATTTAGGGTAGTTCACGATGCTTTCCAAGAGGCAAAATCCCGGCCCCACAAAACCGCCAACGGGGTCGGCTGCGCTTTTGGCCCACCATTCCGACGTTACTAGGCCGAGCCCACCGCCGGGACAAAAGGCTCGCTCACGAGGCGACCCAGCCGGGCGAAGCGGATGAGCGAGAAATGCCCGAGCGGCGGCATCGGGCGCCGCTCAACGACTCGCACGCCGCCGTGCCGCGCGGCCCATTGCGCCAAGCGCTCCCAGCGAAATTCCGGCTGCCAGCCGAGCCCGCGCGCGATCGGCGCGAACCATTGCTCGAAGGACGCGCGCAAGCCGTCTTCGGCACCGAGATGGTTCACCAAAACGATCTCGCCGCCGGGTTTCAGCACGCGTGCAAACTCATCCAGGGTCGCCTCCGGATCCGGGACCGCGGTGATGACGTATTGCGCGACGACGACGTCGAACACGCCGTCCTGAAAGCCGAGATGCTGCGCATCCATCACGGCAAGCCCGTCGACATTGGTCAGGCGGTGCTCGGCCGCGCGCGCCTTCGCCTTGCGCAACATGGGGGCGGAAAGGTCGACGCCGGTGAGGCGGTTCGTCCAGGAATACTCGGGCAACGACAGACCGGTGCCGACCCCGACCTCGAGGATGCGTCCGCCGATACGCTCTGCTGCGGCGATCGACGCCTTCCGGCCGCGCTCGAACACCGCGCCGAAGACGAGATCGTAGATCGGCGCCCAGCGGGCATAGGCCTTGGCGACCGCGTCCTTGTCGAGTTCCGTCGCCATCGCGTCTTGCCGGAGCGGCCGGGCTCCCCGCGCTATCAGTGCGCCGCGGCGAGATCGGCGGGATGCGCCCGCTTTGCCGTGGCCGCAGACATCGTGCTGGCGATAATGCCGCCACCCAACACGCGCGCCTGGCCCTCGGCCGCATCGTAGAAGGCGCAAGCCTGGCCGGGCGACACACCATCCTCGCTCGCAATCAGTTCGACCTCGACGCCGCCGCCGGCGCCACCGCGCAGCCAAGCGGGCTGCGGCGGCCGCGTCGAGCGCACCTTGACGTAAACCTCCGGGTGACTTTCCAGCACCTCTTCGACCGTGCCGGCGCCAAGCCAGTTCACCTCACGCAGCCGGATGAGGCTGGTGCGCAAAGCCTCGCGCGGGCCGACCACGACGCGACGCGAATGGGCGTCGAGGCGAACGACGTAAAGCGGCGCGCCGGTGGCGATGCCGAGCCCGCGCCGTTGGCCGACGGTGAAATGGATAATGCCATCGTGACGGCCGAGCGCGCGCCCATCGAGGTCGACGATCTCGCCCGGCGTAGCGGCTCCCGGCCGCAGGCGCTCGATCACATCGGCATAATGTCCGCTCGGCACGAAACAGATGTCCTGGCTGTCCTGCTTATCGGCAACGGTGAGGCCGAAGCGTCGCGCCAGATCGCGCGTTTCCGCCTTGGTCCGATCGCCGAGCGGGAAGCGCAGCAAATCGAGTTGCGCGCGCGTCGTCGCGGACAGGAAATAGCTCTGGTCGCGCTCGGTCTCGCGTGCGCGATAAAGTGCGCGTCCGCCATCCGGCAGCGCCCGCGAGGCAACATAGTGCCCCGTCGCGAGAACCTGCGCGCCGAGGTCACGTGATGTTTGCAGAAGATCACGAAACTTGATCGACTGGTTGCATTCGAGACACGGCACCGGCGTCTCGCCCGCCACATAGCTTTCCGCGAAGCGATCGATCACCGCCTCCTTGAAGCGGCTCTCGTAGTCGAGCACGTAATGGGGAATGCCGATGCGTTCGGCAACCGCGCGGGCATCGTGAATATCGCGGCCGGCACAGCAGGCACCTTTCCGGTGAGTGGCCGCACCGTGGTCGTAAAGCTGCAGCGTAATGCCGATCACGTCGTAGCCGGCATCGGCGAGAAGCGCCGCCGTAACCGACGAATCGACCCCGCCCGACATCGCGACCACAACGCGCGTGTCGTCCGGTTTTCCCTCGATATCGAGACTATTCAGCATCCAATACAGCCGTGATCCATTGCCGGCGGCCAAACGCGCGGCTGCTACGACGCCATAATCGCCTTGACCGGGTGCTTATTATAAGCGCGGGCCGCTCGCTTCGCCACGGTCGCGGGGCGCGATCGCGACGTTCAGTTCCGATCAGGCGGCAAAAGTTGCCGGGTAGACGCAGAGACTGCCGCGCTATGGCTTTGGGTGATTCAACTTAACTCGTTGAATTAATGAGGTTTACTTGGCGCACGGCACTGGCCCGCCGGTTGCAAGCAAACCGAGCATCCTCGCGTTTTAAGGGTCCCCACAGTGTCAAGTATAGCGTCAGACGTCAGTGCCGCCGCTTCCATCGCATATTCACAGTGGCAGCAGACACCCGCGCCGACGCAAGAAACGGGCTCCCAACCGTTTGCGGCGTTGCTTGATACAACAACGAGCGCGCCAGACCCGACGCCCCCGCCCCCAAATCAACCGCAAACCCCTGCCCAGACACCGGCCTCCACAACCGGGGCCACAACGCCGACCGGGCCTTCGGACCAAGCGTCCGGCGCCAATGCTGGTTCGGGTTCGGGTGGCTCGGGCTCTACCACGGCAGCCACCCCGAAGAACTCGAACGCGGCAGACGGAAGCAATACGGGCCCGACCGCCACTGGCGGCGGTAGAACGACCTCAAGTTCGACGGGCGGCAATAATACAAGTGCCGAAATGATGGGCGGAAGCAGCACGACCGGAAATGGCAGCGCAAAGGCGAGCGGAAGCAATACGGCAGCGACTTCGGCGCGCGGGCGCGACGCGAACCCGCAAGTCGCGAGCCAAGTCGCGAGCGACAGCGATCCAGCCCCGAGCACTTCAAGCGGCAGCGACGCAAGCACGCAGCCGGCGAACGGCGCCGGCGCAACCAAGAAGGCCACGACTGGCACGACCCCGACTGCCAACGGGGCCTCCAGCCAGAACAGCGCCGATACCGCCCCCAATGCAGCAAGTATAAGCAGCGCCGCCGCTGTCGTCGTGGTTGCAAGCCCTCTCGATCCCGGTCAGCCCCAAGCGCCAGTTTTGCCGGCGAAAGCGTCCGGAAGTGACGGCAAGGGTGATGGCAGCGGTGACAACAGCGCCGCGAATTCCAGTGCCGCGACAGGAACGCCAGACCAAGCGCAGGCGGCAGCCAATCCGTCGCTGCCAGTCGCGGCTGCGGTCGTCGTCAACACGTCTGTCGCTACCGCGCCGACGGCAACCGGCGAGCCGGCTAAAGGGCGCGCGCTGTCAGCCACCGCCATTGCCGCCGGCCAGGACGTTTCTTTAACTCAGGATACGACCGATGGCGCGCCGACCAAGCCGGCGCCCGATAGCATCGCCAAAGCCGCACCGGACTCAGCCGCCGTCAACGCCGAAAAGCAGGCTGCAAACGGCGGCACCTCCCCGGCGCAAGCGCAAGCGCAAACGCAAACGGCCGACGACGCCGCTCTCCAGACCGACGGACCCGTTCCAGCTAATGCCGATCGCGCCAGCACACGCGCAGCCGACCTTTCCACGGCCGCTTCGACCGGCGCCAGCGCCGGCGCGTCGAATGCTCAGAGTGGCACGGCCGGGACAAAAGCCGACATCAGCGGCCTGCCAAATTTCGGCTTCACCGCCTTGGCCGCGGCCGCAGCATCGAACGACGCGGGATCGGCGCCATCAAGCGCGGCTTCCACCGCCGCAGTCCCAATCGCCGGGCTCGCGGTCGCCATTGCATCGCGAGCGCAGGCCGGCTCCAATCAGTTCGACATCCGGCTCGATCCGCCCGAACTCGGTCGCATCGACGTGCGCCTCGCCGTCGATCACAACGGCCAGGTGACAACGCACGTGACCGCCGAGCGCGCCGATACGCTCGATTTGCTGCAAAGTCAGCAGCCGCAACTCGAGCGCGCGCTGGAGCAGGCGGGCTTGAAAACCGCCGACAACGGTCTCCAGTTCACGCTGCGCGACCAGTCCTTTACCGGACAAAACAGCGGCTCCGGCCCACAGACAAACGGCGCGGCGCAGCTTGTCATTCCCGACTCCGATCTCACACCCGTCGCCGCCACGCAAATCTACGCGCGGGCGGGTATCGGCGGCGGAGTCGACATCCGTGTTTGAGCGGCAATCGCGTGACGAAGGATTAGAGGAACAATGAGCACACTCTCAACGGCGCTCTCTCAGGCAAGCAATACGGCTTCGACAGCGCAGTCGCTGCTCGGCAGCACTACAGCGACCGGTTCCTCGGGGACCAGCTCTTCCGGCGCGTCTACCGCCCAGGCCGCCGGCACCGCCGCATCACAGCAGCTCGCCGGCAATTTCGATACCTTTCTGCAGCTTCTGACCACCCAGTTGCAGAACCAGAATCCACTCGACCCTCTCGATACCAATCAGTTCACTCAGCAGCTCGTTGAGTTCGCCTCGGTCGAGCAGCAGGTCGACATGAACACCAACATGCAAACGCTGATCTCCATGCAGCAGACCTCGCAGGCGACATCGGCGCTGCAGCTCGTCGGCTCGACCGTCACGGTCAGCGGCAACACTGCGACGCTGTCCAACGCGACCAACAGCCCGGCCACGTGGAGCCTCTCCACGACCACGCCTGCGACCGCCAATGTCACGATCACCAGCTCCGCCGGCACGACGGCCTATACCGGAACGCTGGCGCTCAATGCCGGAACGCAAAGCTTCACCTGGAACGGTCAGGGCAGCAACGGCCAAACATGGCCCGACGGAACCTACAAAATCTCGATCAATGCAACGGGCGCCAACGGTCAAGCGGTCAGCGTCTCGACGCAGGTCCAAGGCGTCGTCAGCGGCGTCAGCCTCGCCCAGAACCCGCCAACCCTCACTGTGGGCGGACAGACCATCCAAATCAGCCAGATCACATCGATCAGCCACTGATTATCAGCTTACCGTCGCCACTCGGATCGTGCGCCGGCATTGGATGTTCGGAGGCCTCTCACGGCTCCCGCGGGCAAAATCCACCAATCGATCTTTGTGCTTAGCCAAATTTTAAGCCGCGATGCGTATGGTCCAAGCCTGTTGTGTCGAGTCTGTGAGAGTTGTTGCTATGACCGAGCCTCATCGTCCGAGGGTCAAGTACGTCATCGGGCCGGACGGTTCGCCCCTGACGATCGCTGATTTGCCGGCGCCGGGAACGAAGCGTTGGGTGATTCGCCGCAAGGCGGAAGTCGTCGCCGCCGTTCGCGGCGGGCTGCTTTCGCTTGAAGAAGCGTGCAGCCGCTACACGCTCACGGTCGAGGAATTCCTCTCCTGGCAGTATTCGATCGACCAGCACGGTCTAGCGGGCCTGCGCACCACGCGCATTCAGCAGTATCGCCAGTAACACCCGCTTAATCCCTCCTACCAATCTGTCAACGCCAGCTGCGAAGGCCGGCGTTTTCGTTTTCCGCAACGACGTCAAATTTGGACGCCCTTCGCTCATTCCCGCGATAGCAGGAATTTAGAGCTCGAGCGGAGACTTTTGCCGATTGCGGGTGACTTAGCGCCGGCCGACAGCGATTTTGTACGCACAGCCTATCCCTATTAACCCGACGCTAACCATAGACCGGGCAAATCTTGCCGGGTGGGACGCGAAAGTGTCGTTCGCGGGAGATGAGGATCAGTGCGAAGTCTGCTTGAGTTCGCCAAGACGCTCGGCGCCCCGCGTATCGCCGCGATGGCCGCCGTCACCATCGCGCTTGTCGGCTTTTTCGCCTTCCTCATGCTGCGCGTAACTGCGCCGCAAATGATCCCGCTCTTCACCGATCTCAGCTACGAGGACTCCGCCGCGATCGTGAAGGAACTCGAGCGGCAAGGCGTCGCCTACGAGCTACGCAACGATGGCAACATCGTCATGGTCCCGAAGGATCGCGTCGCGCGGCTGCGCATGGCGCTGGCCGGTGAGGGTCTGCCCAAGGGCGGCGGCGTCGGTTACGAGATTTTCGACAAATCGGACGCGCTGGGCACCACCAGTTTCGTGCAGAATATCAATAATTTGCGCGCCCTCGAAGGCGAGCTTTCGCGCTCCATTCGCGGCCTCGACAAGGTGATTGCCGCGCGTGTTCACCTGGTGATGCCCGAACGTCCACTGTTCTCTCGCGACAAGGTGGAGCCCTCCGCGTCCATCGTGCTGAAGGTTCACGGCACACTGGAAGCTCAGCAGGTGCGCGCCATCCGCCACTTGGTCGCTTCCGCCGTCAACGGGCTCAAGCCGCAGCGGGTGTCGATCGTCGACGAAGCAGGCCACCTCCTGGCCGACGGTATCGGCGACGGCGACAACGGCGGCGAAGTCGGCGTCGACGAAAGGCGGGCGGCGTTTGAAAAGCGATTGCGCGACCAGGTAGAGGCGATCGTCTCTTCCGTGGTTGGGCCTGGCCGCGCCCGCACCGAGGTCAGCGCCGATTTCGACTTCAACCGTGTGACGCAGACATCGGACAAATACGATCCCGAAGGCCGCGTCGTGCGTTCGAGCCAAACGCGTGAGGAAACCTCGGCGACGAATGATGGCCGCGACAATCAGGTGACGGTCGGCAACGAGATACCGGGCGGCAACCCGCGGCAAGCGGCAGCCCCCGAGGCCAATTCCACTCCGCGCGATCAGAGCAAGAAATCCGAGGAGATCGTCAATTACGAAATCTCGAAGACGACCAAGACGGAGGTCATCGAGGGCGGCCGCATCAATCGCGTCTCGGTCGCCGTCCTTGTCGACGGCACCTATGTCAAGAACGACAAGGGCGACGTCACCTACCAGCCGCGCAGCAAAGAGGAGATCGATCAGATCTCGGCGCTGGTGCGCACGGCGATCGGATTTGACCAGAAGCGCGGCGATCAGGTCGAAGTGGTCAATCTGCGCTTCGCCGAAACGCCGGCCAATCCGATCGCCGAGCCCAGCGGCTGGCTCGCTGCGCTGCAATTCACCAAGGACGACATCATGCGCGCCATCGAAATGGTGGTCATGGGTCTCCTCGGCTTCGTCGTCCTGCTGATGGTCGTGCGGCCGCTGGTACGTCGCGTCCTAGCTCCGGAAGAGCGCGCGCTTGCCATGCTGCCGCCGGGCACTCCCAGCTCCGGCCAGGTGGCAGACGCCGCCCCTGCGAAAAGCCCGGAGAACGTGAAAGCGGAAGCGAGCCACACTGCCAAGATGATCGACATCGCCCAGATCCAGGGCCAGGTGCATGCCCAATCGGTGCAAAAGGTCGGCGAGCTCGCCGACAGGAATCCGAGCGAAGCCGTTTCCATCATCCGCCAATGGATGAACGAGAGCCCCGCAGCCTGATCGATTGAGCCATGCCCCCCGCCAAGCCAGAAAAAACGGACGCTGAGGCCACCCGCCGGGAAATCACCAGCGCGATGGCGACTCTCGCCAGCCGCCCGGCCGCGAGCGCCAATCTGCGTTCTCTCACCGGTCGCGAACGCGCGGCTATCCTCATGCTGGCGCTTGGCGAACAGCACGGCGCCAAAATCTGGAACATGCTCGACGACGACGAACTTCGTGAGATATCCATTGTGATGTCCACCGTCGGCACGATTGAAGCGGAACTGGTCGAGAATCTGTTGCTCGAATTCGTGACCCGCATGTCGGCTTCGGGGGCGCTGATGGGCACCTACGAAGCCACCGAGCGCCTGCTGCAGCAATACCTGCCGCCCGAGCGTGTCGGCTCCATCATGGAGGAAATCCGCGGTCCCGCGGGCCGCAACATGTGGGAAAAGCTATCCAACGTTCAGGAAGAGGTTCTCGCCAATTATCTCAAGAACGAATACCCGCAGACGGTGGCCGTGGTGCTTTCCAAGATCGGGCCGGAGCATGCCGCGCGCGTGCTCGCCATCCTGCCCGAGGAACTGGCGCTCGACGTCGTCAACCGCATGCTGCGCATGGAGGCGGTGCAGAAAGAAGTCCTGGAGCGTGTCGAGCTGACGCTGCGCACCGAATTCATGTCGAACCTCTCGCAGACACGCCGTCGCGACGCGCATGAAGTGATGGCCGAGATCTTCAACAACTTCGATCGGCAGACGGAAACGCGCTTTCTCACCGCGCTCGAGGAAGATAACCGCGAGAGCGCCGAGCGCATCAAGACGCTGATGTTCACGTTTGACGATCTGATCAAGCTCGATCCCGCTTCGGCACAAACCCTCATGCGCCACATCGAAAAGGACAAGCTCGCGGTGGCGCTCAAGGGCGCGGCGGAACCGGTGCGGCAGTTCTTCCTATCCAACATGTCGACACGCGCCGCCAAGATGCTGGTGGACGATATGGCGGCGATGGGTCCGGTGCGCCTGCGCGACGTCGACGAGGCGCAGGTCCTCCTGGTCAATCTTGCCAAGGATTTGGCGGGCAAGGGCGAGATCGTCATTTCCAAGACCCGTGGCGAAGAAGAGCTGATTTATTGATGAGTGCGCCCGCAAAAAAGTTCCTGTTCGATGTCGATTTCGCCGCAGGCAACGAGCGCGAGGCAACGATCACGCTCGCCGATCATGCGGTGAAGCTCGCCGAGGCCGAGACCGCCGCGCATCGCATCGGCTACGCGCAGGCGCAAACCGACGCTGGCGTCGAAGCCGGTCGCCGCATCGCCGGCACGCTCGAACGCATCGCCTTCAGCCTCGGCGAAGCGAACAACGCGCTGCGGGCGATCGAAGCGCGGCTTGAATGCGAAGCCGTCGAGGTCGCGGTGGCGGTCGCCCGCAAGCTCGCGCCGGCTTTGATCGAGCGCGAGCCGTTCGCCGAAATCTCAGCGCTCGCAAGCAATTGCTTCCGCGAGCTCATCGCTTCGCCGCATATTGCCGTGCGCGTCAACGATTCGCTCTACGCCGCAGCGCGCGAAAAGCTCGACGACATCGCCCGCAGGCACGGCTTCGAAGGTCGGCTGGTCGTACTCGGCGAGCCGAGCGTCGGCGCAGGCGACTGCCGAATCGAATGGGCGGACGGCGGGGTCAACCGGGACATCACCGCGGCTGACGCCGCGATCGGCGAGGCGGTCGCGCGCTATGTCAGCGCGCGCCGCAGCTTGGCCGACACAACACAAGATGCGGAGGAGGTACGAGAATGAGTGAGGATGGCAAGGTGCCCCTGCCCAATCTCGAAGACCGCGCCATGCAACCTGACATGCCGGTCGCGACCGAGCCGGACGGCCCCACGACTCGCACGGCTGCCGACCTCGAAGCGGTGTTCGACGTCCCGGTCAAGGTCTCGGCCGTGCTCGGGCGGGCGCGGATGGAAATCAACGATCTCCTCAAGCTCGGCCCCGGGACGGTGCTCGAACTGGACCGCAAAGTCGGAGAGGCCATCGACATCTACGTCAACGACCGCCTGGTCGCCCGCGGCGAAGTCGTTCTGGTCGAAGAAAAGCTCGGCGTGACGATGACCGAAATCATCAAGGCGGAGCGCAACTGATGCCAGTCTTCCAACGCTGCCCAAGCAAAGGAACTTCACCATGCGGCTCCTGATCGTGGGCACGCTCAATGGCCAGCTGACTACCGCAACCAAGATCGCAATGGACAAGGGCGCGACCGTCACGCACGCTGCGGATATCGCCCAGGCGCTCGCCGTGCTCCGCTCCGGCCGCGGCGCCGACCTGTTGATGGTCGATGTCGCGATCGACATTCGCGGTCTCGTCATGGGGCTCGAAGCCGAGCACATTCACGCCCCGATCGTCGCCTGCGGCACCGCCACCGACGCGCGCGCCGCGGTCGCCGCGATCCATGCCGGCGCCAAGGAATACATCCCGCTGCCGCCGGACGCGGAATTGATCGCCGCGGTGTTGGCCGCTGTTGCCGACGATACGCGCGAACTCATCTACCGCGACGACGCCATGGCGCGGGTCGTGAAACTGGCGCTGCAGGTGGCACCCAGCGACGCCTCGGTCCTGATCACCGGTGAATCGGGCACCGGCAAGGAAGTGCTGGCGCGCTACGTGCACAATCGATCGAGTCGCGCGAAGAAGCCTTTCGTCTGCGTCAATTGCGCCGCCATTCCGGAAGCCCTGCTCGAATCCGAGCTGTTCGGCCACGAGAAGGGCGCCTTCACCGGCGCCGTCGCTCGCCGAGTCGGTAAGTTCGAGGAAGCCAATGGCGGCACCCTGTTGCTCGACGAAATCTCCGAGATGGACGTACGGCTGCAGGCAAAGCTCCTGCGCGCGATTCAGGAGCGAGTGATCGACCGCGTCGGCGGCGCCCGCCCGGTGCCGATCGACATCCGGATTATCGCGACCTCAAACCGCAATCTTGCCGACGCGGCGCGTGAAAACTCCTTCCGGGAGGATTTGCTGTTCCGCCTCAATGTCGTGAACCTGAAAATCCCGCCGTTGCGCGAGCGGCCGGCCGACGTGATCGAGCTCGCGCAATACTTCATCCGCAAGTACGCCGCGGTGAACGGCGTGCCGGCGCGGCCGCTGGCGCAGGAGGCGCGGCGCACGCTGACCGTCAATTATTGGCCTGGCAACGTGCGCGAACTGGAAAACACCATGCATCGCGCCGTGCTCATGGCGACCGGCGTCGAGATCGGTCCCGAGGCCATCCTTGCCCCGGACGGCGCCCGGCTCGATCAGCAGCGCAGCACGCCCTCCGTCGCCCATGCCGCACTCGCCGCCGAGCAAGTCTCGCGTTCACTCGTCGGTCGCACCGTCGCCGAGGTGGAACGCGACCTTATCCTGGAGACGCTCAAGCATTGTCTCGGTAACCGCACGCACGCCGCCAACGTGCTCGGCATCTCGATCCGCACGCTGCGCAACAAGCTCAACGAATATGCCGCCGACGGCGTGCCGGTGCCGCCGCCTGGTGGCGGCGAGCCACGTGTCGCGGCGTAACGTTTTGATGAGCCGTCATTCCGGGGCGCGCGGAGCGCGAGCCCAAACACCATAATCCCCGCCCCTGGATTATGGCTCTGCACCAAACCCCGACTTTTGGTGGTTATGGATTCCGAGCCCGTCGGCTTTGCCCGCGTCCCGGAGTGACGAGTCGAAACTTACTTCGGCGCCTCGATCGCCTCGATGATGACCGTTTCGACCTCGCCGGCGCCGCCGCGGCGGAATGCGGCGGCTTTTTCGTATTCATCGGAGGTGAAGCAGGCGACGCCCTGCTCGAATGTCGGAAACTCGATCACCACGAAGCGCTGAAACTTCTCCGGGCCTTCCATGATCTGGAAGCGGCCGCCGCGCGCCAAAGGCTTGCCGCCGTACTTGGCGAGAATTGCCGGTACCTGATCGGCGTATTTCTTGTACACGGCCGGATCGTTGACCTTCGAGCGTGCGACCCAATAGGCAGGCATTGACGTTTCTCCACTTGCAAGACATGGACGCCCGCGAACGGCGCGGGCGCAACGCGTTGCGGATTGAGTTGATGACCTTATCACTCCGCGGCGCGGCGCGCGGCGATGATCTGGTCGGCGGTTCGTCCGGTGAGTTCGGCCATGTGGTCGAACTTAAACGTGAAGGTGCCGGCGCCGGCCGTGGCGGAGCGAACCTCGACGATCAGGTCGCCAATCTCCGCCTCCGGCATCTTGGCACGCACCACGTCCCAGCCCTCCCAGCCATCGCGCGTATCGAAGCCGAGGATTTGGCCGCGCCGTCCGGACATCAGCGCATTGATTTTCGCCGTCGCCTCGTTGGGGCAGACGATCTCGACCAGATGGATCGGTTCGAGCAGTACCGGTTGGCATTGCGGCAAGGCTTCGACGATGCCGATACGGCCGGCGGCGCGAAATGCCATGTCTGAGGAATCGACGGTGTGATAGGAGCCGTCGATCAGCGCCACCGCCAGGTCGACCACCGGAAAGCCGAGCGGGCCGTGCTTGAGCCCGTCGATGACGCCTTCCTCGACGGACGGGATGTAGTTGCGCGGCACTACCCCGCCGGTGATCTTCTCCTCGAAGGCGAAGCCCGCGCCGCGCGGTAGCGGCTTGATGTCGAGCACGACGTCACCGTATTGGCCGTGACCGCCCGATTGCTTCTTGTGCCGGCCGCGCTGGACAACGCCTTTGCGGATGGTCTCGCGGTAGCCGACGGTCGGCTGGCGCCGCTCGATGGCAACACCGTAACGGTCGCTGAGACGTTCGGTGGTGACCCGCAGATGCATCTCGCCCTGGCCCCACAGCACCACCTCATGCGTCTCCGGATTGTTCACGATGGTGATCGAAGGATCTTCCTCGCCGAGTTTGTGGAACGCCTGGCCAAGCTTCACGTCGTCCTTGCGCTCCTTCGCCGAGATCGCGATTGCAAGCACCGGCGGATAGGGCTCGATCTTCGCCAGTTCAGGATGGGCCTGCTTGCCCGCCGTCAGCGTTTCGCCGGTCTTGGCCTTGTCGAGCTTGGCGAAGCCGACGGTCTCGCCGACGTTGGCGGGACCGCGCTTCTCGCTGCTCTGACCGACGAGCTTGAAGACGCCGGCAACGCGGCCGGCCTCGTCATCGCCGGACAAGAAGGTGGTGCCGTCACCCGCTTGGCCCGCGAGCATGCGCACGATCGACATCTTGCCGCCGTGCGTCGTGTTCTGCGTCTTCAGAACGTAGGCAACGGCATCGCTGCCCGTTGCCTTCACGCCGAGACGCCTGGCTGTCTCGGCAATCCCCGGCGATTCGTGGCGCAGCGCTTTCAGCAGCCGCAAAACTCCGTTGGCGCGCGTCGCGGTCCCCATCATTACCGGACACACCAGCCCTTCGCGCAATTCGCGCGTGAGGTCGTCGAACACCTTGTCTCTTGGCGGCTCGATGTCTTCGAGCAATTGGCCCATCAACTCGTCATCATGGTCGGCGAGGGTCTCCAGCATGGAGAAGCGCGCCGTTTTTTCGCGATCGGCCACATCGTCTTCGAGCGCAACGACTTCAGAGGGCGCGTGCTCCTTGTAGACGAAGGCGCGCGCCAGCGCGAGATCGACGAAGCCGGTGATGATATCGCCGGAGAATGTCGGAATTTGGCGCAGAATGAGCTTGGTTCGTGAGGCGTCCTGTAATAACTTGAGCACGTCGTGCACGCCGGCATCGGCCTTGTCGATCTTGTTGAGAAACAGGATGCGCGGGATTTTCCGGTCTTCCAGCTCACGCAAAATGAGCTGCAGTTGCGGCACTTTCTTCTCATCCATTTCGCACACGACCACCGCGGCGTCGATCGCCGGCAGCACCGCGCGCATGTCGTGGACGAACTCGACCGAGCCGGGACAGTCGAGGAAGGTGTAAGAGTCGCCCATGAAATTGGTGGTGGCGACCGTGAGCTCAACACTCATGTGATGATGGCGCGCTTCCTTACTGCTGTCGCCGACCGTATTGCCGGCCTCGACACTGCCCTGGCGCTGGATGACGCCGGTGCGGGCGAGGATTGCCTCAAGAAGCGTGGTCTTGCCGCTCTGAAAAGGACCGACCAGCGCGACGCAGCGCGGGCCCGTCGCCCGCGCACCGTTGTTTGCGGTTGCTGCCATAACCACCTCCCGGCGCTGACCCGTCGTTCGGCGCGGGTCGCGGGAAGCTATCGTTTCAGGCGGCGGCGGGGCTGGTCAAGGGGCGCGACCCTTACGCGCCTGTGTACTGCTCTGCTCCCGCTCGCCCAGCGCGCCGCGGTTAACCTCACCGCGCGGCGTGCAACTCCATCTCTCCTATGCCGGCCGCGATATCGAGGCCCATCTGTCCCTGCAACGACAATGGCTGCAGCGCCACCGTCCGATTCGATCCGCCGACAAGAACATTGGCGCCAAGACCTGCGGCGATAGACACTTCCGCCGTCGCACCGCCATACCTGCCGGCGAGCATTCCGGCATATCGGTTGGTATCCGCAAACACCGTCCAGACGATCACCCCTCCGGTGGTTATGCCGATGTCGAGGCCGATCGTGGTCATGGTGCCGGTGTAAGCTTCCTCCGGCTCACCCGGCTGGCCCCTGAAAACGCAATTCAGGTTTTTTTGCGAACCGAGGATCAGGCCAATGCTCGCCGACATCGAACAGGTCAGCGTGCCCACCTGGACTTGCCTCGGCTGCGCATCGGCAGGCCCTACAACCATCGCAAGCGCGGCGGCCAAAACGGCCGCCGCAGCGCATGCAGTGCGGAACATATGAATACTCCCTCCCAGCCCACCCTATGGGCGCGGCAGGATTGTAAGCGAGAATGCGGGCGGCGTCTCCCGCCCTTTCGGCTATTTCAAATTGCCGCAAAAGCGCTGGATGCGCGCGCAGGCTTCCTCAAGCGCGGTCGTGGCGGTCGCGTAGGAAATGCGGAATGCCGGCCCGAACCCGAACGGCGTCCCCTGCACTACGGCCACGCCTTCCGCCTCGAGGAGTTCGGTGACGAAATCCTCGTCGGTCGCGAGTTTCTTGCCATTCGGCGCAACCTTGCCGATCGTGCCGCCGCACGAGGGATAGACGTAGAACGCACCTTCCGGCTTCGGACAGCGGATCCCATTCGCCTGGTTGAGCATCGACACGCATAGGTCACGCCGCTCCTTGAAAATCTTGTTGTGCTCGGAGATGAAGTCTTGCGGACCGTCGAGCGCCTCGACGGCGGCCCATTGCGCCACCGCGCTCGGGTTCGATGTCGACTGCGACTGGATCATCGCCATCGCCTTGATGAGCGGCTCCGGGCCTCCGGCATAACCGATGCGCCAGCCGGTCATGCAATAGGCTTTCGACACACCGTTCACGGTCAGCGTGCGCTCATAGAGTTGCGGCTCGAGCTGCGCGGGTGAGAAAAACTCGAAGTCGTCGTAGACCAAGTGCTCGTACATGTCGTCCGACATAACGTGAACGTGCGGGTGACGAACGAGCACGTCAGTCACCCTCTTCAGCTCCGCGCGCGCGTAGGCGGCGCCGGTCGGGTTCGACGGCGAGTTGAAGATGATCCATTTGGTCTTCGGCGTAATCGCCCGCTCTAGCGCCTCGGGCTTCATCTTGAAGCCCGACTCCATGGTGGTTGGAACCGCGACGGGATCGCCGCCCGCGAGCAGCACCATGTCGGGGTAGCTCACCCAATAGGGCGCGGGGATGATCACCTCGTCGCCCGGGTTAATCGTTGCGATCAGCGCATTGAAGAGCACTTGCTTGCCGCCGGTGCCAACGATGATCTGCGACGGCTTATAGGTAAGCTCGTTCTCGCGCTTGAACTTGCGCGCAATTGCCGCTTTCAGTTCCGGAATGCCGTCGACGGCGGTGTATTTCGCGGCCTTGCCGTCGCGGATCGCCTTGATGGCCGCCTCTTTGATATTCTCCGGCGTGTCGAAATCCGGCTCCCCGGCGCCAAGCCCGATGACGTCGCGGCCCGCCGCTTTGAGCGCACGTGCCTTGTCCGTCACCGCGATGGTGGCCGACGGCTTGATGCGCATAATCCGGTCCGCGAGAAAGGCCATTGCAACTCTCCAAAGTGCCTGCTTTCAGGCGCGTGCTTCCCTAAAGCCCCAATGGCGCACAGGCAAGGGCGAGCATCGGATCGACGGCTCAATTCTCCGTTAAGGCTCCGCTGGCCTAATGCCCGCCGCAGCCATGCGAACGAGGAAGAGCAATGGTCCGGGCGCGCGACATCTTGCGGAGCGGGGCTTGGCTCACGCGCGAGCGCATCCGGCTTGTGGCGGTGGCGATCCTCTTTGTTTCCATTGTTGGCCTTTCCTACTTGCTCATCACCGCCAACGGCGTCGTCGATATGCAGGGGCGTCCGCTCGGAACGGATTTTTCAAGCTTCTACGCCGCCGGAACTCATGTGCTCGACGGCAATCCCGAGGCGCCCTTCGACCTTGCGCGGCAGCACGCGCGCGAGCAGAAGATTTTCGGCGCATCGACGCCGTTCTATAGCTGGCTTTACCCACCTTTCTTTCTCTTCATCGCCGCCGCGCTGGCGTTGCTGCCCTATGGCGCCGCGCTGGCCGCATGGCAGGCGGTCACGCTCGGCCTTTATCTTCTGACAATCCGGGGGATTTTGGCCTCATCATTCCGGGACCCGCAAAGCGGGGACCCGGAATCTACAATCACGGCGGACCCGCTCTGGCTTCTCCTCGCCGTCGCTTTCCCCGCCGTGCTGGTCAATATCGGTCACGGCCAGAATGGCTTCCTCACCGCCGCCTTGCTCGGCGGAGCGCTGACGATACTCGACCGTCGGCCGCTGAGCGCCGGCATCATCTTCGGATTGTTGGCCTACAAGCCGCAATTCGGACTTATGATTCCGATCGTACTTGCGGCAAGCGGTCGCTGGCGCACTTTCGCCGCCGCCGCGGCCGCGGTCGCTGTTCTCACCGCCGCGAGCACCGCCGCCTTCGGTCCACATGTGTGGCAAGCGTTCTTCGACTCGACCCGCTTCACGCGCCTCGTCGTGCTCGAACAAGGCGATCCCGGCTGGTACAAGATGCAAAGCGTATTCGCGTGGGCGCGGATGTGGGGCGCGTCGATCCCGCTAGCCTACGCGCTGCAAGGCGCGCTGATTGTTGGGTTGATTGCCGCCTTGATCTGGCTGTGGCGCGGAGCCGTACCTTATCCGCTCAAGGCAGCGGCGCTTTGCCTCGCGACGATCCTCGCCACACCCTTTACGTTCGATTACGACATGATGGTGCTGGCGCCCGCGATCGCCTTCTTTGCGGCCGACGGCTTCGCGCGTGGCTTCGGTCCATGGGAAAAGACGGCGCTCGCCACACTCTGGCTGATGCCACTCGTGGCCCGCTCCGTCGCGCAGATGACGCTTATTCCCCTCGGCGTGCCGGCGATGCTCGCATTATTCATTCTTCTGCTGCGGCGCAGCACGATTCAGCTGACCTTATCGATGGCTTTTTCCGGCACGTTTCTTCTAAAATAGCTGGCCGCCAATGCGGCACATCGCGCGGTCACGACATCGCCGCGTTCCAGTCGTACGGAATCGCAAGGAGATTCTACCGCACGGGAAGTGGCAGCGGTTATGTTTACGCTCTATTCGATGCAGCGTTCAGGCAACAGCTACAAGGCGCGCCTCGCCTTGGCACAGCTCGGCGTTCCCTATCGGCTGATCGAGATCGATATTCTCAAGGGCGAGAGCCACACGCCCGAATTCCTGACGAAGAATCCGAACGGCCAGGTGCCGCTTCTGGAAGTCGCACCCGGCCGATTTCTCGCCGAGTCCAACGCCATCCTCTGGTACATCGCCGGCGGCACGGAACTCGCGCCCGAGGATCGCATCGAACGTGCTGAAGCGTTGCAATGGATGTTCTTCGAGCAACACAGCCTAGAGCCAAATTTGGGCGCGGCTTACTTCTGGCTCACGCTCATCAAAGGCGGTCGTGACTTGCAGCGCCACGCCTTCGAGGACTGGATGGAGGAGGGTCACCGCGCGCTCGGCGTGATGGAGAAGCACATCGCGCTGCACGACTTCTTCGCCGCCGATCGTTACACCATCGCCGACATCGCGCTCTACGCCTACACCCATGTGGCGCATATGTGCGATTACGATCTCGCGCCGTTTCCGGCCGTTCGCGCCTGGCTCAGGCGCGTCGCCGCCCAGCCCGGCCACGTCACGATGGACTTCGACACGGCAGCCGCGGTCGCGGCCAAGTAGCTGACGTTAACCATCCGTTAACCATATCCCACCAAAACGCCTTTCTTCGTCAATGGCTTCGCCCCAATCCGGCCGAACGCGCGCCGGCATCGCCGACGATAGTGTGACGGACAAATGATTCGCGAAGGGTACGACGATGGCAGAGCTGACCGGCAATCCCGGTTTCGCGGCGCCGAGGACTGAAAAGGCTCTCTCGAGACGAGCGATTGCGATCGAACTGATCGCAACCGTTTCGCTCACCGTTTCGCTCGTGATTGCCGCGACCGCCGTATCGCTAGGCAAAAGATCACTTGGCCGCAGCGAATTCGTCGAGCGACCATCGGCCCTCATGCCGATGGGAGTTCTGCTCGATCAAGCGCAGGACTGGCTTCCAAGCGCTCAGCGTTGACACGCAGGATTGCTGACGGGCGGACTATGCCGTCGCGACGCGTGCGACCGTCATCTTCGGGTCTGTGATCTTTCCCTTGTCGATGATCACTTCATTGTCGAGCATGACGGTGCAGTCGCGCATCGGCACATCGTAGTGGCCGCGCGTGGTGCGCTTGCCGCCGCCCTGCGAGTTTGGCCCGGTCGAGAACAGGAAATTTCCCGCAAAGACCCGCGCGGAAGCGCGCTGCCGCTCGGGCGCGTCGCCGTTCATGGCGAGGTTGTACCATCGCGCCTGCGGATTGAGCCCCCAGCCGAGATGCGAAATGGCATAGGGATCGCGATCGCCGGCATTGGCTTTGCCGTCGTCCAGCCAGTCGCGCATGAGCTTCGCATCGAGGCCACCTTCAAGCTTGCTGATGAAGCCGTCTTCAATTTCCAGCCGGATCGGATCCTGCACGTAGCGGCAGTAGGGCAATACGACGATGTCTCCGGGCTGAATGACCACGACACCCTTGGCGGATCCTTCATTGGGGAAAGTGTGGATATGCCCCGCCCCCCAATGGTCGAAATGGCCGGGCTCGTCGGCATAGCCCCATTGGACCATGACGGGATATTCACCGCAGCTATAGGTGAAATCGGTTCCGGCTTCGGACACGACGCGGACTTCGCGCGTCTTGCGGTAACGCTCCTCCGCATATTTCAGCGCATCTTTCAGACCGGGCGGCGCCATGAGCTGCTCAAGGTCGTCCGGCGCATCGATGATCATGAGCACGCGGGTTCCGCTGTCCATGACTTCCTTGAGCCATTTGGTGAAGAGCGGCACGTGGAAGATGACGATGATGTCCGCCGCTTTCATCGCTTCGAGGGTTCCCTTGCATTTGCCGATCGTCGGCACCCCGACCTTGGTCCACGACGGAATCGAATTCACGCACATTTCATAGACATCGCCGCCGAGCGACTCGGCGGCGGCGAAGGCAGCTTCGATATATTCGCGGCGCGTCGAGAGATCGCTGACGCAAACCATGGTTTCGCCCGGTTTCACCTTGCAAAGCTCAAGCTGCTTCTTGAAAAGAAACGCGAGCTTCGCCGGGTTGATTTCCGTCGGACGAAGAGCTGACGCGATCATTTCCGCCTCCAGATTTGCAGGCGACCGGAAGCCGGCTCGGGCACGCCAGATTTTCAGTCGCCAATTCGATCATAGGCCAACGTCGTTCGTTTTCAACTCCGTCCGTAGCCGGGTGCACCCTGATCGTCGCGACGCAACTGCGGCACTATCTTTGCAAAACGGCTAGGATTGGTGTGAATCAAGTGGTGCCGTCGCGCATTCAAAAGATCGCGCGACGATTTCGCAGGCGCAATCGATGAGTAATGAGCGTTCGCCGCCGCACGCCGATGCTCCGATACACGATCGGGCGGCGATCAGCCGCCTGATGCTGTTTTTTGCGCTGGTCTATGTCGTCGAAGGCGTCGGACAGATTAGCGGGCTGATCGCACAGCCCCTCAGTTATTATCTGAAACAGGAGCACGGCTGGACTGCCCTGCAAGTCACCGCCTACCTCGCGATTTTCAATCTGCCCTGGATCGTCAAGCCGATCTACGGCGTGGTGTCCGATTTGGTGCCACTGTTTGGGTATCGGCGTAAAAGTTATCTCGTTGCCGCCAATCTTGTCGCGGCCGGCGCCTACCTTTGGAGCACGCAACTCACTGCGCCGAGCCAGCTTGTATGGGCGCTGCAGCTTACGGCCTATGCCATGGCCATATCGAGCACCGTTTGCGGAGCTGTGCTGGTCGAGAACGGACAAAGGCTCGGCGAGAGCGGAAGATTCGTCAATCAACAATGGCTGTGGTTCAACGCCGCCGCGATGGCGTCCGCGATCTTGGGCGGACAGCTCGCGCAGCGGCTGTCACCGACCTCGGCGCTCCACGTCGCCGCTTCCATCGTCGCCGTGGCGCCCGCAGCGGTCCTGTTCGGCACAGTGTTTTTGATCCCAGAGAAGAAGACGCGTATCGATGCGCCAGCGTTCCGCGGCACTCTCGACGGCCTCGTGGCCGCGTTCAAAAAGCGTGAGTTGTGGATCGTCGGAATTTTTCTCTTTCTCTATTACTTCAGTCCCGGCTTGAGCACGCCGCTCTATTACACCATGACCGACAAGTTTAAATTCTCGCAGAGCTACATCGGCATTCTGGGATCGATCGCATCGGCCGGGTGGATCGTCGGCGCGCTGCTTTATCGGCGGCTGTTCGACGACGTGTCCTCCAGGCGCCTCCTTAACCTGAGCATTGCCCTCGGCACCGTGACCACGGCGGCGTACCTATTGCTCTCCAACGAAGCCTCGGCGGCGATCTTGAGCTTTTGCAGCGGCTTTTCCGCCATGCTCGCGACCGTGGCGACGGTCACGCTCGCCGCCGATTACTGCCCACGCCGATCCGAGGGTTTCAGCTTTGCGGTGATGATGTCTCTCATCAATCTTGCGACCGCATCCGCCGACATCGTCGGATCATTCCTGTTCGAGCATCTGTTTCACAACAGGCTCGCGCCGCTCATTCTGGTGTCAGCGGGCTTCACCGCCTTTGCGTTCGTGCTCGTCCCGTTCTTGCATCTCGGCGACAAACGGCACGGGCTTCCAATCAGCGCGGTGCCGGCTGGCGGTCCGGAGACCGGTCATGTCGTTCGCGGCATGATCAGCGAGTGATCGCGTTCGGTCACGGCCCGATCAAAGCCACATCGCGGAAGCGGCGGCCGACCTCGGTGCGGCGAGTTGATCGAGATCAAGGCGGCGCACGTTCGCATCGCGCCAATGGACCACGCTCGGGGCAAGGCTCGATACGTCGGGCGTGCCGCGGGTGGCGGCGCGGCTACGGGGGTACCGCGCCGCCTTTTTATGCCCGCCGGCGGAACATGCTAGGTTGATCGCCACAAGAACAAAGCGATTGCAAAGCGATTGACGGCGGCCCGGAAATTGCATGGAAATTGCGGCGTCTTAGGCAAAAATCGGTCGGTACCGCGTAACAGCATGTCCATCCTTGTCGGGATCCATCACGCGACCCGCTACGACTATGACCACCCGGTCGGCCTTGGGCCGCAAATCGTGCGGCTGCGGCCGGCGCCGCATTGCCGTACCCGCATTCCGAGCTATTCGCTTACGGTGAAACCCGCCCAGCACTTCGTGAACTGGCAGCAGGATCCGCACGGCAACTGGCAGGCGCGTTTCGTCTTCCCGGAAAAGACCAAAGAATTTTCCGTGACGGTAGATCTGATCGCCGACATGGAGGTGATCAATCCTTTCGACTTTTTTGTCGAACCATATGCGGAAAAGTGGCCGTTTGTTTTTCCGCCCGAGCTGCGTGAGGACCTCTCTGCCTTCGTCGAGCCGGAGCCGGCGGGCCCGCGACTGAAGGAGCTGATCGGATCGATTCCGCGCAAGGAGCGCAACACCGTTGATTTTCTGGTCGAGCTCAATCAGCGCCTCCAGGGGCTGATCCGCTATCTCATCCGCATGGACCCGGGCGTACAGACGCCCGAGGAAACACTCACGTCCGGCGCGGGCTCCTGCCGCGATACGGCATGGTTGCTGGTGCAGCTGCTGCGCCACATCGGTTTGCCGGCGCGCTTTGTTTCCGGCTATCTCATCCAGCTTAAGCCGGACATCAAACCGCTCGAAGGCGCCGCAGGCGCCGAGCGCGACTTCACCGACCTGCACGCCTGGACCGAGATCTACCTCCCGGGCGCGGGCTGGATCGGCTTCGACCCCACGTCGGGACTGCTGTGTGGCGAAGGCCATTTGCCGGTGGCTGCGACGCCGCACTACCGCTCGGCTGCACCGATCTCCGGCCTGGTCGAACCGAGCGACGTGACCTTCTCGTTCGACATGACCATCAAGCGGATCGCCGAACATCCGCGCGTGACCGCACCGTTTTCCGATGAAGCCTGGGCCGCGCTCGACGCGCTCGGTCAAAAAGTCGACGCCGATCTCGTGGCAAACGACGTGCGTCTGACCATGGGCGGCGAGCCGACCTTCGTATCGGTCGACGACTATCAGTCGGCCGAATGGAATACCGCCGCAGTCGGTCCGATGAAGCGCGTGCGCGCCGATGATCTGATACGGCGGCTACGCAACCGCTTCGCGCCGGGCGGACTCCTGCATTACGGCCAGGGCAAATGGTATCCCGGCGAGCCGCTTCCGCGCTGGGCCTTCTCGCTGTACTGGCGCCGCGACGGCGTTCCGATCTGGCGCGATGAGGGCCTGATCGCGCGCGAGGCCGCCGACCACAATCCGACAACCGGCGATTCACAGCGTCTTGCCGAAGGGATTGCCGCGCGCCTTGGAATCATGGCGGATTACGTGCAGCCCGCTTATGAGGACCCGACCGATCGGATGCTCAAGCAAGGATTGATTCCGGAGAATGTCGATCCAAGCGATCCCAAGATCGACGATCCGCGTGAGCGTGCGCGCATCCTCAGCCTGTTTGACAGCCATCTCAGCCAGCCGGCGGGCTTCGTGCTGCCGGTGCAACGTTGGACTGCGCAGGCGAAACCGGGATGGTTGAGTGAGCTTTGGCGAACGCGCCGCGGCCGGCTCTTTCTAATGCCAGGAGATTCGCCGCTCGGCTTCCGGCTACCGCTGCAATCGTTGCCCGAGATCGCTCCCGTCGATTATCCGCACCTCGTACCGGCCGACCCGTTCGCCGAACGGCAGCCTTTGCCCGATCCGCGCATCACGCATCCGATCGGGACTCACGCCTTCCGTGCTTCGAGCGGCGAAGAGGCATCGCCGCCGCTTGCGCCCGAGGCATTGGTGATGCAGCGCGCGCCCGGCGGGGCCACCAACGGCGACGCCGGTATGCCAGTGCGCACGGCTCTGACTGTCGAAGTGCGTGACGGACGCTTGTGCGTCTTCATGCCGCCGGTCGAAACGCTCGCCGACTATCTCGAATTGCTCGCCGTGATCGAGACGACGGCAGCCGAGCTCGGTCTGCCAGTGCATGTCGAAGGCTATGAGCCGCCGCCCGACCCGCGCCTTAGCGTCATCAAGGTAACGCCGGACCCCGGCGTCATCGAGGTCAATATCCATCCGGCGGGATCCTGGCACGAAGCGGTAACGATCACGCGCGACCTTTACGAGGAGGCGCATCTCTCGCGGCTCGGCACCGACAAATTCATGATCGACGGCCGGCACAGCGGAACGGGCGGCGGCAACCACGTCGTGCTTGGCGGCCGCAACGCGGCCGACAGCCCGTTCCTGCGCCGGCCCGATCTGCTCAAAAGCCTTGTGCTTTATTGGCTGCGCCGGCCTTCGCTCTCATATTTCTTTTCCGGATTGTTCATCGGACCGACCAGCCAGGCGCCACGCATCGATGAAGCCCGGCAGGACATGCTCTATGAGCTCGAAATCGCGCTCCGCAACGTACCGCCGCCGGGCGGTAGCGCGACCGTCCCGCCGCCATGGCTCGTCGATCGGCTGTTCCGCAACATTCTGGTCGACGTGACCGGCAATACTCACCGCACCGAGCTCTGCATCGACAAATTATTTTCGCCGGATAGCCAAACCGGTCGGCTCGGACTCGTCGAATTCCGTTCGTTCGAGATGCCGCCGGATGCGCGCATGAGTCTTGCACAGCAATTGCTGCTGCGCGCGCTCATCGCCTGGTTCTGGCGCGCGCCGCTGGACGGCAAGCCGGTGCGTTGGGGCACGGCTTTGCACGACCGTTACATGCTCGAACATTTCGTCTGGAACGATTTCCTCGAAGTCCTGGACGATCTTGAGCGCGCCGGTTACGCCTTCGATCCGGCCTGGTTCGAAGCGCAGCGGCAATTCCGTTTCCCGTTTTGCGGCGCGGTGGAGCATGGCGGCGTGCGGCTTGAACTGCGGCAGGCGATCGAGCCCTGGTATGTGCTGGGCGAAGAGGGCGTTGCCGGTGCCACCGTGCGGCTCGTCGATTCTTCGGTTGAGCGGCTGCAAGTGAAGGTCGAAGGCTTGAACGAAGGCCGTCACGTCGTCAGCTGCAACGGCCGGCGTGTTCCGCTGACGTCCACGGGCCGCTCCGGCGAATTCGTCGCCGGCGTGCGGTTCAAGGCTTGGAATTTGACGTCGGGGCTGCATCCGACCGTCGGCGTCCACGCACCGCTGACCTTCGACATCGTCGACAGCTGGAATCGGCGCTCGCTGGGCGGCTGCGTCTATCACGTCGCGCATCCCGGTGGACGCAACTACGAGACTTTTCCAGTCAACTCTTACGAGGCGGAAGCACGCCGCCGCGCGCGCTTCCAGGATCACGGCCATACCGGCGGGCTGATCGATACGCCGCCGCTCGAAGTCACCCTCGAATATCCGACCACGCTCGATCTGCGGCGCACGAACTAACAACAATCCACCATGCCAGCCCAACTCGACACCGCTGTCGAACAAGAGCGCGCAAGTCTCGATCGGTTCGTCGGAGGTTACCGGCCGCTCCCTGGCATTTTCGACGAGATGATGGATGGGGATGGCCGCGTGCGCGCGCACTGGCAGCCGTTCCTCGCAATGCTGGCGGCCCTCGGCGCTGAAGAGATCAATCGCCGCTTCGCCGCCGCCGATCGCTATCTGCGCGGTTCCGGAGTGTTCTATCGCGTCTACGAGGATGCAACCGGCATCGAACGCCCGTGGCCGCTCAGCCATGTGCCGCTGATCGTCGAGCCTTCCGAATGGAAACATTTAGAAGCTGGCCTCATACAGCGCGCCGAGCTGCTCGAAGCGGTGCTCGCCGATGCCTATGGGCCGTCGTTGTTGAGCCGCGACGGCCGCCTGCCCGCTGCATTGATCGCGGGCAATCCGGAATTCTTACGGCCGATGGTCGGGGTTGCTCCGCCCGGTGGCGCGCATCTGCGCTTTTACGCGGTCGATGTCGGACGCGGCGCCGACGGCCGATGGTGGGTGCTCGGCGACCGCACCCAGGCGCCCTCGGGCGCCGGCTACGCCATCGAGAACCGGCTCGCGCTGTCCCGGGCGATACCCGACATCTATCGCACCACGCGGGTCGAACGCGTCGCGCCATTCTTCCAGGCCTTCCAGGCCGAGCTCTCCGCGCTCAGTCGCCAGGACGACGCCCACATTTGTCTGCTCACGCCGGGCCCGATGAGCGAGACCTATTTCGAGCACGCCTATCTCGCGCGCTATCTCGGGCTTCTCCTGGTCGAAGGCGAGGACTTGAGCGTGCGCGACGATGGCGTCTTCGTCCGCACCGTCTCCGGCTTGCAGCGCACCGAAGTGCTGCTGCGCCGGATCGACGCCGACTTCGCCGATCCGCTCGAGCTCAACGCCGCTTCTCGCCTCGGCGCACCGGGACTCTTGCAAGCCGTGCGCGACGGCAAGGTCGTCATCATCAATTCCCTCGGCGCCGGCTTGGTCGAGGCGCGCGCGATGTTGGCATTCCTGCCGGCGCTGGCGCCGATCGTGCTCGGCGCCGGTCTCGCGGTGCAGAACGTCGCGACCTGGTGGCTCGGCCGCGCCGATATGCGCGAAGAGATGATTGAAAAGCTCGATGGCATCGTCATCGCGTCGGCCTTCGAGTCGCCGGTCGATGGACGCAGCGCCAGCGAAGTTTTGGGCGCGAAGCTCGATGACGCGCAGCGTGAGTCACTCATCCTGTCGATCCGCGATCGCGGCGTCGACTATGTGGCGCAAGAGGCGGTGACGCTGTCGAGCATGCCGGTCTGGCGCGACGGGCGCTTGCAGCCCCGGCCTTTCACCTTGCGGCTGTTCCTCGCCAAGGTCGGCGAGCGATGGCGGGTGATGCCCGGTGGCTTTGTGCGTATCGCCGACAATGCCGACGCGCGCGCCGTGAGCTTGCAGCGCGGGGCGGCGACCGCCGACGCCTGGGTGCTTGCGCACGGCCCGGTCGGCGAGGCGACCCTCCTTCCGGCGCCGGAGCGGATTGTGGTCCAGCGTGCCATCGGCCTGTTGCCGAGCCGCGCCGCCGGCAATCTGTTCTGGGTTGGACGCTACGTCGAGCGCGCGGAAGCGACGCTGCGGCTCGTGCGCGCCATGATCAACCGCGCCGCCGAGGCCGACGAGACGGCAGCACCCGTCATTGCCGGCATCCGTTCATTGCTCGAAGTCTGGGCCGCGGTGCCGGACGAAACCGGCGGCGCGCCGGCCGTATTCACTGCGCGCGCGGTCCTTGCGCGCGCCGACATGCCGGGGTCCCTCCCCCATCTCGCCGGCGCCGCCCGGTCGGCGGCCTCGGTCATCCGCGATCGCTTCTCGCCGGACGCCTGGCGGGCGATCAATGATCTCGCCACGATGATCGCCATGCCACTTACCGTCGGTCCCGCGGAAAGCGTCATCATCGAGCGCGTCGAAGCGGCACTGCGGATCATCTCGTCGCTTTCGGGTCTGGCGCAGGAAAACATGACGCAACTCGCCGGTTGGCGCTTCCTCGAACTTGGCCGCCGCATCGAGCGGGCGATCGCGACCGCCCGGTTGGTGCGCTGTTTCGCGACGGCCGGCGCGCCCGAGGGCGGCCTCGAGCTGCTCCTCGAATTCGCCGACAGCCAGATCACCTATCGGCAGCGCTACGTGATGGTTGCAGCACGCGCGCCGGTCATCGACCTCGTCATGCTCGATCCGAGCAATCCGCGGTCGGTGGCGTTTCAGCTCGACCGCATCGAGGCGCATCTTTCCGCGTTGCCGGGACGCAATGCCACCGGGCGGCTGTCGCCCGCGCAGCAAATCGCCGTCTCGATCGCGACGCGGCTGCGCACTGTCGAAGCGGCCGCGATCGACGAGGCGCTCATCATCGACACCGAGCAATCGCTCATGAAACTCTCGGATGCGATTACCGCGTCCTATCTCACCAACAACGAACGCTCCGAATCCGCGTGGGAGGCGCTGGCGTGATCTACGATGTCCGGCAGACGACGACCTGCGCCTACGCGTCGCCGGTGGCGCATGCGCGTCACGTGCTGCGCCTGGTGCCGATCCATCGCACCGGCCAGCGGGTTCACGTCGCGGCCTTGCAGATCATGCCCGAGCCGGTGCATCGGCGCGAAGGACAGGATTTCTTCGGCAACCGCCTGACGTGGATGGAAATCGAAGAGCCGCACAGGACACTCACGGTCAAACTGGCGGCCCGCGTGACCGTTGACGCAGTGGCCGATCCTGCCGCGCTGACGACACCTGCCTGGGAAACGGTACGCGATGTGGCGTTCGCGACACGCGATATAGGTCCCCTGTCGCCGGCGCACTTCCTGTTTCCAAGCCGCATGGTCTCTCTCGATCCGGAGATCCGCGATTATGCGCGGGAGAGCTTTTCCCCCGGCCGGCCCGTGCTCGATGCCGCCATCGAGCTGATGCGTCGCCTGAACGCCGACATCACCTACGAGTTCGGAGCTACGACCGTCACCACCACGCCGCCGATGTCGTTTGCGCTGCGCCGCGGTGTCTGCCAGGACTTCGCGCACATCATGATTTCCGGGCTGCGCGGTATCGGATTGTCGGCCGCCTATGTCAGCGGTTATTTGCGCTCCGCGCCGCACCCCGACACGACGCGATTGCAAGGCGCGGACGCCATGCATGCCTGGGTTCTGGTATGGTGCGGGGCGGAGGCAGGCTGGATCGGCCTCGACCCGACCAATGCAATCCTTGCTTCCGACGAGCATATCGTGCTGGCGATCGGACGCGACTATACGGATGTAGCGCCGTTGGATGGCGTGATCGTGGGTTCGGGTGGGCAGCGGATCGACGTGGCCGTGAGCGTGACGCCCGTCGAGTAAACCTGTTTCAATCCCGGGAGCATAAGCATGCGCGCGTATCAACTACCCAAAGGCGGCGCCGGCATTGACGCGCTCGCCACGGTCGATCGGCCGACGCCGAAGCCGCTTTATCGGCAGGTGCTGGTCAAGGTCGCCGCCTGTTCACTCAATTTTCGCGACCTCGGGATCGTGCGCGGTACCTACCGCATGCCGGTGCGCGAAAATCTCATTCCGCTTTCCGACGGGGCCGGCGAAGTGGTCGAAGCCGGCCCCGGCGTCACACGCGTCAAGACCGGTGACAAGGTGGCCGGCTGTTTCTTCCAGCGCTGGCCGGGCGGCGAGATGACCCCTGAAGCGGGCGCTTCGGCGCTGGGCGGCGCCATCGACGGCATGCTCGCCGAATACGTCGTGCTGGAAGAGGATGGCCTCGTCAAAATCCCGGAGCATCTGTCATTCGAAGAAGGCGCGACTTTACCCTGCGCCGGCGTGACGGCGTGGAACGCCATCATGCAGCATGCCAAACTGATTGCCGGCCAAACAGTGCTCTTGCAAGGCACCGGCGGCGTTTCGATCTTCGGGCTGCAACTGGCGCATGCGATGGGAATTACAACCATCGTCACCTCGTCGAGCGACGAGAAGCTCGCGCGCGCCAAGGCGCTCGGCGCGGCCTGTGGCATCAACTACAAAACTACGCCGGAATGGGACAAAGCGGCGGTGGCGTTCAACGGCGGACGTGGCGTCGATCATGTGATCGAGGTCGGCGGCGCCAACACACTGACCCGCTCGTTCGGCGCGATCCGCAACGGCGGCAAAGTCAGTATGATCGGCGGCCTGAGCGGCGGCGCGACCGAATTTAATCCGGGATTGATCTTTTCCAAGCGCGCCAACGTTCAGGGCATTTACGTCGGCTCGACGGAGATGTTCGCGGCTATGAATGCCGCCATCGCCGCCAACAAGATCAAGCCGGCGGTCGACCGAGTGTTTGGGTTCGACGAGGTGCAGGCGGCCTACCAGCACATGGCCGCTGGCGCCCATTTCGGCAAAATCGTCATCCGGGTGGGGTGACGAAAAGCCCGGCTATCGCGCGACGACGCGCGTCGGCGGAAATGCGACCTCGATCAGGGTGCCGGCATTCGGCGCGCTTTTGATACTGAAATGCGCGCGATTGGCTTCCGCCAGCGCCTTGGTCAGCGGCAACCCGAGGCCGGTCCCGCCAGAGCCCCAACTTCCGGACGTCGCGGTCTGACGGAACGGTTCGAGCGCCGCCTCGACGTCTTTCTCGCTCATGCCGACACCGGTGTCGCGGACGCGCAGCACCGCCTCGCCGCTGTCGGCAAATGCGGTCGATACGATGACCTGACCACCCGGGCCGGTGAACTTGATCGAGTTCGACAGCAAATTGAGCACGATCTGGCGCAGCGAACGCTCGTCGGCGACAACTTGCGGCAATCCCGGCGTCAATGAGGTGCGGATGATGATGCGCGCATGGCTTGCCTGCGGCTGCATGATGCCGACGCATTGCTGCGTGAGGTCGTTGAGGCTGACATTGGCGAAGGAAAGATCGAGCTGGCCGGTTTCGATCTTGGAAAGATCAAGCAGGTCGTTCAAGAGCGAAACGAGGTGCAAGCCGGCGGCGTGGATGTCCTTCAGATAGTCGCGGTAGCGCTCGTTGCCGATCGGACCGAAGCGCTCCGCGATGATCACTTCGGCGAAACCGGTGATGGTGTTGAGCGGCGTGCGAATTTCGTGGCTGACTTTGCTGACGAAGTCGGCTTTTGCCGCCGCCGCTTTATGCGCTTCGCGCACGGCAGCCCGCATCTCCGCCTCGGTTTTTTTGAAGGATTCGACGTGCGTCTTGAGCTCGCGGATTTCGTTCTGGGCGGTCGTGAGCGAGAGCGCGCCCGATCGCCGGCGCTCCTCGGCTTCACCGTTGGTCAGGATCAGCGCGAGCGCGGAAGCCCCGGCCCACGGGATCGTGAACAGGCGAGCATCGACCGGGCGGCGGACGCCGTCGCCGCTTATGACCGAAAGCGATTGCGCGCCGCTGCTTTGGGCCAGCGTGCCGGCGCCGGGTTCGGCGAAGAGCTTATCCAGACCGCCCGCCGCAGCGAGCGCATCGAGGCTTTCATAGCCGCTGAGTTCGAGGAAATGGCGATTGGCGTAGAGCAGCGCGTCCTCCGACGCGTCGTGCCGGTAGATCAGGACGCCGAGCGGAAGGCGGTCGAGCAGTGCCGGCTCGAAGGCGGGCATGACTTGCTGGTGCGCGGCGGCGGCCTCTTCGCGGTTGCCGGCGGCCAGTGCCGCCTCGGGACCGGGCGCGACGTCTGCAGCCTCGGCCAGTTCAGACGCAGTGGATTGCTCGTCAGCCGGCAACGCGCCGGAGCCACTCGCGGCGGCAGAAACCTCACTCCCGCCGCGCAAGCGCGCGGTCAGTTCCTGGGCCAGTTCGCGAAACGCCTTGCGTTCTACCGGACTAAGGCTCGGGGTTCCCGGTTCGGGCGGAATGCCGTGGCGAAATGGCACGACGTTGGCGGCCGCCAGCGCGACACTCGGCGTAGCGCGCTCGGCACGAGATTCGATCTCAGTGGCGGCGGGGGCATCGGCCGGTGAAGCGACCGCAGCGTCCTGATCGGGCGCAGCTTCCCTCTCGGCCGGCGCCACATCTTGTTGTTGCTTTGGCGCTGATACATCCTCGCTGAGGTTTTCGGGCAGCGCCTCTGGCTGAGCCATGAACCCGATCGGGCGCTCGCGACGGGCGCGCGTCAAATGGTTGATGCGGCCGAGGTCGCGACAGACGCCGAACCCGCGATAACCGCGAAAGTCGTGATCGCGATCGAATACCGGAAGCCCCGACAGTTCGACCGGGAGCCGCTCGCCGCCGTCGTCCACCGGCCATGGGATCGTGATGCCGCTCCAGGTTTCGCGCGTGGCGACCGCGCGCGCGACTTGATTGTCCGGATCGAGTTTCAGCTCGGCGGCAATCTCGCTCCACAATCGGCCGAATGAAGCCGTGGTGCGCGGTCCCATAAGCTCGATGAACTCGTCGGAGCCGACGACGAAGCGGCCGTCGGCGTCCATCTGCCAGACGAAACGCAGTGGGTGACGCCGTTCCGAAGCCGGCTCGTCATGCTGCCGGCTCGGCGTGGCTTGCGGAGTTGCCGGCGCGGCGGGCTCGGCAGGCGGCGAAAGTGCCGGTGCGTCGGCCTCGGCCTGCAACGCGGATACCGCAGCAACCGGCTCGGGCTCGATCTTTGCAGCAACGCTCTCGATGGCATGACGGTCGTTCGGTTGCGCGCCAAACTCGGCCGCCAGAACGGCCGATGCATCGCTGCCAAGACGATCGATGGTGACCGGTCCGTAACCGGTCGTCCCGCTTGCGCTGCCCGCTGACAGCGCTTGGGACGCGATTTCCGCGATGCCGGCGGTCGACAGCGAGGCAGCGCCGCCGAGGCGCGTCTGCGCCGCGTCGGTGGCATAGAGGAGCGTGCCGTCGGCCGCGAACGCGGCGAGCGCTCGTTCGCGATCGGCAAACAAGCGGCTGACCCTCTCGCGCAGCGGCAGCGCCGGTCCAGCCGGCTCGGCGGCGACCACGAGCACCGCCGTCGCGCCGTCCGCCAGAGGAAAGCGCGAGCAGAGGCAGGTCAGCGCACGGCCGAAGCTCGCCCCGAAGCCGCGCAGGCGTTCAAGCCGCGCCTGCCCCGTGGACGGCAGCGTTGCCGCGAGCCGGGCGATTTCGGTGGCGGCGGGATGCCTTGAATCGAACCTGCGCGTTGCGCTCTCGCTCGTATTCGTGGCGCCAAAGATCGCAGCGCCGACGGCGTTCGCCCACAGGATCCGCGACCCATCCGTGCTCCACAACCAGACAGGCACCGCGCTGGTCGCGTGGTCGGCGAGCTGGGCCGCTAGTCGCGGATCGCGCGGCCGGGCGGCGAACTCTGACTCCACGATTGGCATGCGACGGAACTCATTTCCTAAGAGGCTGACTGAAAAATAAATTGGATGATTTCAATCGGTTGTGATTCCGTTGGGTTGCGAAGCTCAATGGAGGTCACGATGGCTTGGACTGAAATCACCCGCCGACACTATCGGCGC